>JBDHVQ010000001.1:0-32966 GCA_039809845.1 Clostridiaceae bacterium
CTGTGTCTTGCAACCTTCTGTGGAGCAGATTTTACGGGTTTTGCAAAACCTCTGCCGTTCCCTCTTATGTTCCCCATTCTTAAGGATGACTTGATAAGTCCTGAAAAGATCATGACTATTACCAGGAGAACTGCAAAAGCCGAGAAGTTTCCCCTAACTCCCTGCATTATCATTATTACCGCATATATAAGAGAAAGAATACCGCCTCTTATGGGAATAAAGAAGTAGAAATTTATACCGAATGAAGGATTGAGAAGTCCTGCCACAAGTATCATACCGAAGAACACCTGTGTAAAATCAGCATATCCTGTTATGAATCCCTGCAGTGTAACAACGATGTACATAATAAAAAGAATGGAATTAAGCCTTCTGTAACCAACAGATCCAGCCACAACAGATATTGCAGAGCGGAAAATCATAAAGGTGAATACTGAAAAAAGAAGTCCTGCCGTCGACATATCGCCCATGAATGAAAAAATATAGGTAATAACCCTCCAGACTTCACCCCTTAATATCAGATCTCTGAAAAACCCTGTGAAACCGTAAAGATTTATCCTTGAAATATTCCTCAGGATAAAGCTCAGCACATAGAAAATCCCATTTCCTATAAGAAGAATTTCTGCTGCATTTGCAGGCAGAAACTTCATGGTAAACCTGTCCGTATTTTTAAGAAATTTTTCTGTCATTTATTTTAATCTCCTGTCGTTAATATGATAAATATGATTGCTATTATATTTACTGTGTTTTTTTAATTATGACTATTATGTATTAAGTATCTCCGCTTGTTTATCTCATTTTCAGATCTACCCTTGAGTTTCAGGATATCTTCTGCTTAGTAGATACTCTTCAGAATATGCTCTTAGGTATTTTGAGTTTTTACGCCATGCCAATTATTATAGCACTATTCATTGTCCGCTGCTCTTTTGGCTTATATTGCCATAATTCATATTTCTTTAAGAAAACATAGTGTATAATGGGAATAGAATTTTTTTGTAAAGGAAGTGAATCAATGAAGTCACTTTTAGGATTCATAGCATTTATTATTTCATCAGTCATAAGGATTATTCCCTTTCTTATTTTCCTCATGCTGCATCTTTTCTGGAGTGTATATACCTACCAGCTGGACCCTCTGAAACTTCTCGATGTCAGGGTAATACCAACTCTCTTCGGTGATTTCATGTGGATCTATATAGCCCTTGGAGTAATAATATTCGTATTTTTAACCCTTGAATTTCCGTTCCTTGCCTGGGGAGTATTTATAGGAGGCATAATAGGACAGAACCTCTTCTTCTTAAGACAGTGGGAAAACATAATCTACAAACTCGGCAAACCCACACTTTTATACAGATGGTTCTTCTTTATATACGCAGGTCTTCTCATCGGATTTATCCTCCAGTGTATATTTACAGGAGGAAGAAAGGTTATAAAGATATCGAGGTATAACAGATTAAGAAGGATGAACAACAGAACTGCCGGCACGGAACTTAAGAATCAGGCATAAGGTATAAATAATTTTGGTGATTTTAAAAATCAAAAATTCAGAAAGTTATCTTAATTCCATGTATTTTAAAAGACAGCGGGGAAATCCTGCTGTCTTTTTGTATGTCTTAAATTATCTATATTGTTAGCTAAAATGCTATTTTATTAAAGGGTGTGTCTTAAGACGACTTTTAAATGAAGAATGAGTGTCCGCATACCTTGTCAGTCTTAAACCGCTTTTTTATTCTTACCTTGTTTTGGATTTTTAATAATGGTGATACCCTCATCACACATGGTGCAGCCGATGCAGTCTATGGATTTCTTACGGCTCTTTCTTACTTTTCTGAAAGCCCAGAATGCAGCTGCTGCTATGAGAAGTATTATTACTATATCAGTCACGGCAATTCTCCTTGTTGTCTAATGATGTTTTATCCTTACCCTGCTGCAGGTCCTTTCAATCCTGATGGCTCCTATTTCCTCGAGGATCTTTATGGTCCTGTAAACTGTTGCTATCCCGATTCCCGGATATTTCTTTATTATCTCGATGTATATTTCCTTTGATGTCATATCTTCAGATCCCAGTATGAAATCTATGAGTATTATCCTCTGCTCTGTTATCTTGCACGATCTCTGCCTCAGAACCCTTAAGATGTCTTCTCTTTTTTCCTTCTTTTTCCTTATCCCTTCCTTTGAAAATCTTTCATTATATTCACTCATTTTTTTATCCTGTTATCATTCCTGCAATTCTGTATATTATAAATGCCACTGTGTATGCTGTGAGCATCTGAATACCTACTGCAGAAAGAGTTTCCCTGTTTGATTTTAATTCCCTCTTCATGGCACCGACCGCTGCAAAGCAGGGCATGCAGAGAAGATTGAATACCATGAATGAGAGTGCTCCTGCCTTACCGTTCATATCCGTCTTCATGTGTGACAAGGCATTTTCATCTGCGCCTTCAAATAAGACGCCTTCGTTATAGATATCCCCTGCTTCTTCAGGGTTGTATTTACCGTCAGTAAATCCAAATTCTTCGAGTTCTTCAGGTGAGAAGTTACTGAAATATCCTTCTAAGTATTCGTCATTGACATCCTCAGAATAAAGCTGCGCCAGAGTTACAACCACGTTTTCCTTTGCTATCCACCCTGTAACTGTTCCGACGGCCGGTCTCCATTCACCGAATCCAAGGGGCTTGAATACCGGTGCAATAAGTTTGCCGCCGCCTGCAAGGAAACTTTCTTCAATCGGGGCAAGTACTGAATTATCTTCATTTTCTGCCTTATTGACTCCGTTGAAGGAATTGATGTTGAAGTTTGAAAGAGCCCATATGACGATCGTCGACAGGAATATTACAGTTCCTGCCTTATAGACAAATCCCTTTATCTTCTGCCAGCCGTGAAGGATGATGTTTCTTCCTGATGGAAGCCTGTACTGGGGAAGT
The DNA here is from genome assembly GCA_039809845.1 of Clostridiaceae bacterium. Taxonomy (GTDB): domain Bacteria; phylum Bacillota; class Clostridia; order Clostridiales; family Clostridiaceae; genus JG1575. Next base: position 2,919 of record JBDHVQ010000001.1, read on the forward strand.
TCCATGAGAAAACTGTTGGGATAGTTCCTGTATCTTAATCTGTTTATGATAAGTGATACTACTATCGAAGTCACAATACTTAAAATATAGAGTAAAAAGGTTATGGCAGTTCTCTGATTTGGCGGGAAGAACAGGGATACCATCATGGCAAATATCGGCAGTTTGGCACCGCATGGCATAAAACCAGCAAGCATGGTAGTTATCTTCCTGTCCTTTTCAGATTCCAGTGTCCTTGTGGCATTTATTGCAGGGACACTGCATCCCATCCCCATAAGAAGAGGAATAAATGCCTTTCCTGAAAGACCGAACTTCTTGAATATACGGTCCATAACAAAGGCAACCCTTGCCATATATCCTATATCTTCAAGGAATGAAATCATCATATAGAGGACTAAAACCAGTGGAATGAATCCTATTATCGCCCCGAGTCCTTCCATAACACCGTCTATTACAAGTGAATGGACAGCGGGTGAAGCCCCGGAAATAAGGTTATCGATAAATCCAGTCAGAATTCCCCATCCGTTTTCGACAAGTTCAGCCAGGAATACTCCAGGACTTTTAAGACCTTTAATAAAGAGATAGTTTTCACTGAAAGTTGTGGCAAAGAGAATGTACATTATGACACCGAATATCGGAAGTGCCAGGTATTTATCTGTCAGCACCCTGTCTATCCTGTCGGATACACTCTCATCAGCTTCTCCTTCAGCTGATACTGCCTTTCCCTTCTTAATCTCCTTTACGACATCTTCTATGAAGTCGTATCTTCCGTTGGCAATTTCAGATTCAATATCCATATCACCGAGTCCCGACTTTATTTCTTCGACTGATTTTCTCTCTTCAGGTGAGAGTCCCTCAGTTACTTTTTCATCGCCTTCTAAAACTTTAAGGGCTCTGTAGTATTTCATACTGCCGTTCCCTGAAAGTTTCTGCCCGAGTTCATTTACAGCAGTTGTAACTTTATCTCCGAAATGAAGGTTCTTTTCAGGATGAATGACTTCTCCAGACTTCTTATTTCCTTCTATCGCTTTATAAAGGTCATCGATTCCTTCGCCGTTTCTTGCAGTTATGGGAATTACAGGAACTCCTAAAATATCCTCCATCCTGCTTATATTGAATTCAATACCGCTCTTTTTGACTTCATCCATCATGTTGAGAGCTATTATTACCGGTCTTCCCGTCTCCATGAGCTGAAGTGTAAGGTAAAGATTTCTTTCTATGTTATTTGCATCGACGATATTTACTATAAGATCAGGAGATTCTTCTATAAGAAAATTCCCTGCAACTATTTCTTCTGCCGAATATGGAGACAGGGAATATATTCCCGGAAGGTCCACTATGGTGTAGTCTTTGTTGTACCTTAAATAACCTTCCTTTTTATCCACCGTCACTCCCGGCCAGTTTCCGACCCTTGACATGGAACCTGTGAGGTTATTGAAAAGAGTGGTTTTACCGGAATTTGGGTTACCTGCAAGGGCTATTGTTTTACTCATCGCTGCCCTCCATGGTAACTTCTATATTTTCCGCTTCCTTTTTCCTTAAAGAGAGATTGTATCCCCTCACACTTACTTCTATGGGATCACCCAGGGGTGCAATTTTCATGACTTTAACCTTCACTCCCTTTGTAACTCCCATGTCGAGGATCCTCCTCTTAAGAGGTCCTGTAAGACTTATATCACTTACCCGGCAGCTTTCGCCTGGCTTTATTTCATTGAGATTCATTCCTGACTCCTCCCCCGCTGTATTTATTTCATTTTGTCCTTTGTGGTTTCATCTTTATTTTCAGGAAACCATTATCTTTGAAGCCATGGTCCTGTTAAGCGCCATCCTCACATTTTTTACAGTCAGGATTATCCCTTCCCTGTCTGAATTTACAACCCTTATATTTTCACCTATCCTGAACCCGAGATTCATAAGATGTGTCCTTGTAGGTCCGTCGCAGTTTATGGAAGCTATCTTTCCTGTCTCACCCTTTTTCATAAGAATCAAAGGCATCATTGCTCCTCCTTATTGATACCGATTATCATTCCTTTACCTTTTTCAGTCTAAAGGTAAAAGGCCAATAACACAATATCAATTTCCTCACTTCACGTTATATTTTTAACCGAATCATCATATTCATAATTTTTTAATAAGTTCACTTTTTATTCATTAATGAAGTTGATAATCGTTATCTCCATGTTTATACCCGATGAAAATAATTATCATTGTAATAGTAAAAATACTTCAGTCTTGGATATCCAGGAAATTAACACTAATCACAAGGTCTGTTTCTGCTGAAGTGCCAAGGTTGTAAAATAGTTTTCCACTAATTTCCTCTAATTTCCACTCATATGTATAAAAAATATGTATTGAAAAATATCAAAAAAAGATACAGGGACATGGAGTTTTATTTCCATATCCCTATATCTTTCTGAAGCTGTCTGAATTATTATCAGCAGTCATTTTATATTCATTTATTCTTTCCGGATCCTGATCTATCGGCAGTTCAACTATAAATTCGGAAAAAGCCCCTATTTTTGATTCAACTGATAGTTTTCCGCTGTGGACGTCCACTATCCATTTTGCAATGGATAATCCAAGACCGGATCCTGATTTATCCTTTGTCCTCGCTTTATCCGCGACGTAAAATCTCTCAAAAATTCTCGTTATATCCTTGGGGGATATTCCTTCCCCGTTATCCCAGACTCTTATGACAGCCTTATCCTTCTCCTTTTTAAGGGAGATTTTTATCTGTCCGCCTTCCTGGGTGAATTTTATTGAGTTCTCTGTAAATATCCTTATGAGCTGTTTTATCATCTTTCTGTCGATGCAGGCATAGAGTTCTTCACCTTCACAGGTTATAACCCTTCCGGGGTTATTCATCTGTGTTTCATCCGTAACTTCCCTTACTATGCCCATGAGATCATCCTGCTCAAAATTCACTGAGAGTCTCCTGCTTTCTCCCTTTGCTATGAGAAGGAGGTTTTCGACGAGGTTACTCATGTTGGCCGTTTCTTCCCTTATGGCAGTTATGGCTTCTTCTAATATTTCAGGATCTGAACTTCCCCACCTTGCAAGCATATCAGTAAATCCCTTGATTACGGTAAGGGGTGTCCTTAATTCATGGGATGCATCTGATACGAATTTACTCTGGCGCATATAGGCAGTTTCGAGCCTGTCGAGGAGTGAATTGAATGTATTTCCAAGTTCTCTTAGTTCATCTTCGGCTTCGGGAACAACTATCCTTTCACTGAGGTTTTCAGCCGATATGGATTCAACTGATTTTCTCATGCTGTTTATCGGTCTGAATGATTCACGGCTTATATAACTTCCCACGGCAAGGGATAGAATCATACCTATAAGAGACGCCACAGCAGTTGTGATTATCATTATCCTTCTGCTGTAGATACTCTCCTCAAGGCTCTTGCCGATGGTAATAAGGTAGCTCTTTGAATCGGGGGCAATGAATTCATAGCTTGTGACTACAGCCTCCTGACTTACCCTTTGTCCGTAGAGGGTGAATTCCAGACTGTCCCCTTCCTTTCCGGATCTTACTATCTTAAGTCCTTCCATGCTGGGAAATGTTATGTCAGGTCCTTTGACGTTCACGACAATGGGAAACCTTATTCCTTTTTCAGTCAGGTCGTCATTTGTTATGGTTCCCTTTTTTGTTATTATATCCTGGACAATTATGCTGGTTCTTCTTAAATCCAGGTTATCGCTGCCGGTACTGTAGAATTTTACCGAAATGAAGACTGCAGCATTCACTGCAGTCAGAATGAGGGTAAACACCATGGCATAGATAAGTGTAATCCTTGTTTCAAGTTTAAGCTTCATCTATGTCCCTTATGACGTATCCTGCACCCCTCATCGTATGGATGAGTTTCTTTTCGTAGTCGTCATCTATCTTGCTTCTTAAAAATCTTATGAATACATCGACGGAATTTGTTTCCCCTTCAAAGTCAAATCCCCATACCTGGTTCAATATCTTTTCCCTTGAAAGAACTATACCTGAATTTTCCATGAGGTACACAAGAAGGTCAAATTCCTTCTTTGTGAGTTCCTTTCTGTCGTTTCCCCTTCTTACTTCATAGGTATCCTTATTGAGGGTAAGATCACCGACGGTCAGAAGATTTGATTCCTTCTTTTCTTCTTCCTGCTTTCTGAAAATGACTCTTAACCTTGCTAGGAGTTCCTCCATGGCAAAGGGTTTTGTCATATAGTCATTGGCACCTATATCAAGGCCGTCCACCTTATCCCTTATGCTGTCCCTTGCTGTAAGTATTATTATGGGAACCTGGGAGAATTTCCTGACCCTTTTGCAGACTTCCACACCATCGACTATGGGAATCATTAGGTCTAAAATTATTGCGTCATATTCCTTGTTCATGATGTTCATTATGGCGGACTGGCCTTCATTGGCTGTATCCACTTCATATCCTTCATGCTTTAATTCAAGTTCTATGAATCTGGCAAGCTTTCTCTCATCTTCCACGACCAGTATTTTTTTCATCAATGCACCTCGTATCATCATAAACTGTTGTCATTAAACATCTCATTCCACTTCTTTCAATTATAGGCTATTTTTATGGGAGATGATTCATCACTCAATATTATTAAGTGTTTATTATAAAAATTCAGAAAATGTTAATGATTTAACTGAAAATATCCAGATATTCCCCGTAGCCCTTCTCTTCCATTTCACTCAATGGAATGAATTTAACCGCCGCAGAATTTATACAGTATCTTAAGCCTCCGGATTCCCTTGGTCCATCAGGAAATACATGTCCCAGGTGACTGTCAGAAGACACACTTCTGACTTCTGTCCTTGTCATTCCATGGGTATAGTCAGACTTTTCCTCCACATCCGATTTTCTTATGGTCTTTGAAAATGAAGGCCAGCCGCATCCTGATTCAAACTTGTCCTCCGAAGAAAAAAGAGGTTCCCCGGTATATAGATCCACATAAATTCCCTTTTCAAAATTATCGTTGTATTCATTCCTGAAAGGCGGTTCAGTTCCGTTATTCTGTGTAACTTTAATCTGCAGAGGAGAAAGATCCTTTTCTATTTCTTCCCTTTTCATATTTTTATAGTCTTCTCTTTTCATATTCTCGTTATCCTTTCATCAAATTAAGTGTTAAAATTAATACCATAGTGTACATCCAAGCCTAAACTTCTGAAAAAGCAAGGCAGACTTCAATGTAGTTATCAATCTAGTTTTCAACGTAGTTTTAAACATAGATTTCAATATACATTACAACATGCATTTTTGCACTGACATTTACTCCATGATAGTCAGAAGACATTATGAAATCATTAAAAGAAAAGAGGCACAATACCACTCTTTTCATTCTGGACGGAAATTTATTTTCTCATAGAATAAAAGTATTTTAAAATATAGGGGGTGAAGATATGGAAAACCCGCCGGAAGTTAAAAGATCCGGAGTAAAGAAATATAAATTCACAAAATCAAAGGCGGGAATAATTTTCTTTTTCCTCTGGGCAGGACTTGCAATGGTACCTTTGTTTCTTCTGAGAACAAAATATTCTGCTCCTTCAAAGGAAATGCTTGTGATGGTACTCGCACTTATATACTGCACTGTAAATGCAGCGGTATCTCTTACGGATTTATCCCAGGGTTTCATATCCATTGAAAATAGATTTATCCTCATCTGTCATTCGTCCTTAAATAAAAGGAGAATACCCATTGAATCAGTAAAATCATTCAGAATTCAGAATGAAAATGCAGTTTTAAACTTCGGGAAAGAAAATTCAAACTATACACTGCCCGTATCCTGCCTCAGCGAAAGTGACCGGGAATCATTCCTTGTAAACTTAAGAAACAGCCTCATGAGGCCGCCGGAGCATAAATCGTAGTTCCGGCAGAAAGCATAGTGAGCCAATAGAAAATAAAGTATTGGTTCATATAAGATTCCGGTAACAATAACATTTATGATAACGTATAAACTTTAATCCATAATATAAAAAAATAAAAGATAAAAGAGACGGACTTTATAATCCGTCAATGGGGAAGACAATGGAACTTATTAAAGCAGAAAACCTTTCTGCAAAGCTCGGGGAGGAAGAAATAAAGAATCTTTCCTTTTTCCTTGGAGAAGGAGAAATCCTCTCAGTTGCAGGACTTGAAAATTCAGGAATTTACCTTCTGTCAAAAATCATGGCAGCACTTACAGGCAATTACGAAGGTTCAGTAAAAATCCTCGGTGATGAACCGAAAAACACAAGGAATTACCTGAGTGAAGTCGGGGTATTCCTTCCAAACAGCGCCTTTTATGAGGAACTTACAGGAAAAGGTATGATTGAATATTCTCTTTTACAGAGAGGTCTTAAGAAAAATACAGAAAGGTTGAATTACCTGAAGGAAAGACTTGGAATAACAGAAGGCCTTCTAAAATCAAAGGTAAGAAGATATTCAACATACGAAACCCATGCCATCGACCTCCTCATTACCCATATGGGAGACAGTAAACTATCAGTGCTTTTTGATCCTACATCTGGATTACGGGAACATGAAAAACAGAATTACATGGAGTTTATTGAAGAAGAGCGTAAAAAAGGAAAAAGCTTTTTTATTCTGACCCCTTTTTCAGGCACCGCCAGGGAATTTTCAGAAAATGTCATATATCTTGAAAAGGGAGAAAGAGTTTCACAGGAAGTCTATGAGGAAGAAAGGAAAAAGGAAAGGGAAATAATAAGAGAAAAACTGACCGGAGGTAAAATATCATGATGAATGTCATTAAATCAGAAATATACAGGATAAAATCCTCCAAGAGGTCCCTCTTTGTGTTCATTTTTCTTCTGGTCCTTCTGCCTGTGATCTACTTCAGTCAGAATACTGTCGAAAAAAATGTGGAACATTACCTGACACCGGAATACAGAATAACAGAATCCCAGAAGTACATAAGATATTATGAGGATAAAATCCACGAAGTTTTAAGAAATCCTGAAAAAACTGAAGCTCAGAAAAAGACAGAGGTCAGAATCCTCGAAGATGAGATTGCACAGAAAGAAGATGAAATAAAATTTGCCAAGGATTCTGAAAATCAGGGTACCTACAAAGAAGATGAAAAAAAGAGAATCAATGCATATGAAATAAAAATTCTTGAAGAAAACGCATCTTCCAACCCCACCCTCTCTGAGTATTTCAATTTTTATAAAAAATATGCCGGGAAAGTATCTGAATCAGGATATTATATGGACACTCCTGCTTATTCCAATGCCCTCATCTATGTCTTAAACCTTGTCAGTGCCTATTCAGTATATATACTCGGATTCGGAGTCATGATCCTTGGAATAAGCCTTATAAACGGCGAATATCACGGCAACAGGATATTGAGATTTGCCAAAACTCCGGCTTCCAGGGATTCCATGTACCTCGGTAAGTTCTTTTCGCTCTTCTTATGGTCATCATTATTGTTTATACTGATGGGAATAACAGGGACCATCATCACCGGAATTTTGAAAGGTACCGGTCCCTCTGACTTCCCCATGATATTTATAAAAAACATGAAGACAACCATGTATAACGGCGTTCCCTTTGCCCACGGTGATCCTTCAACATTCAGGACAATACCCCTCGGAAACTTTGCCATTTATGCATTTTTGTATGAAGTTCTGTTCATCTTTACCCTCTCAGCATTCATACTGTTTTTATCCTGTGTATTCAGAAATACAGTTGTTGCAGGGTTCATATTTATAATGACAGTTGTATTGTCCACCATGCTTCCCAATATTTCACCCATGCTGAGTCATAGAATAGCCCATATTAATTTCATGAGCTATATAAACCCATATCTTCTCTTTACAGGAAGACAGGCAGAATACTATAAAAACAGCTTTGTAACACCCACAACCGGACTTCTGGTCCTATGTTTTTCAGCGGTACTTTTTTTGACAGCTGGAATGATCTGGTTTAAAAAACAGGGACTAAATCTCAATTACGAGGAATCAAACAGAAAAGAATCAAAAACCCAGTACATCAACACCACCATGAGTAAACTCGATGTCAAAACAAGTTCACCCTGGGATAAACACAAGGAATAACACTGCTGATTTACTTCCTTAAAAGCTTAAAATCCCACCACAATGATAAAAATACGTAACTTATTTGATGTAAAATCCAAATTGAAAAAATTTTAAAAAATGCCTTGCCAAGTACACCCAACTTGGATATAATTAATTTTGTTATCCGCGGGTGTGCTGGAATCGGCAGACAGGCACGTTTGAGGGGCGTGTGTACCACGTACGTATGGGTTCAAGTCCCATCACCCGCACCAACATAAGCCAACTCATGGCATTCATAAAAACACGGTTCTGGAATTAATCCGGAACCGTGTTTTTTCAATAAACATGGTTTCTTCAAAAGTTATAAGCTTTGAATCTTAAAAAGATATTTTTTTATATCTCCTGATATACAGTTATTCACTCAATAATCAGAGGAAACTGATTATCTTTTTTAAGTTCAAACTGAATTGTTTTTCTGTCAGTAGTATCAGCAGTATCAGAAAACAGATCACTTACCGGTCTTTCTATATAACTCATATATTTAAAAACTTTTGCCAGAGAAATATTATAGTTACCACTTTCAATTTTAGAAATCATTTCCTGTGATACCTTCATTCTTTTTGCTAATTCACTCTGAGTCAGTTTGTTTTTTTCTCTGTAAAGAATCAAGTACATGGATATTCTTCCTAAAGCCCTCTGATATTGACTTTCATAATCTTCAAGGGTAAAATCACTCATTTTTTATTCTCCTTTCTATCCTTTCATTCGCCAGTTCAATATTTTTCATGTAAGAATTCGTATTGATTTTTCCTCCATCTTCAAAGAAACAGGAAATAAGTGATATTTCTTTATTCAGTGTTTCAATTTTGTCAGTCATACACCTAACAGTAATAAGGACTCTGATATTTTTTTTGTGTCTTTAAATCAAGTCTGAAAATCTCCGGAATTACTAAGGACCTTAATACCAGGGTGCTTTGTCCTGTCACTAATTGAAAAGTCACTTATAATACTTAGATAATAATCCAATTTGGCACTAAACCGCCTGCGTTCATTTTTTCCAATAACACTGTTTCTTTCTATTATGTATTCTTCATATTCAACAATTTTACTTTTAAATTTAAAATAGATATTATCATTCATTTCCAGTAATCATATTTTATAACTTATAAGTTATATAATATACCCCTTAATATTATTTTCTATTGATTAAACCTGCGAGATATGCCTATACTCTCCTCTGCCCCTGAAACTGAAGTTTCAGAAGAAGAAACTTTGATGGACGGAGTGACAAAGGACAATACAGAGTACCAGATCCAGGACGAAAAAGCTTTATCAGAACCAGAAATCAAAAGATCTTCTGAAACCACTGATACACCTGAAAAATCAACTGTTCCCGTAACTACTGAAACAGAAACTCACGTAACTACAACAGTTCCCGAAAAGGACCCCCTGCCATCAATACCTGAAGCAGAATATGCAAACTTTCTGCCTTGATATCAATGAAACATGAGCTCAGCGGTAAATGGGCAGAATATGAAACAGCAGTAAATACCCTTGCTGACAGTGAATCAAAACTGAAGGCTGCTAAAAATACCCTCGATTCAGGAGAAGCTGAATATTCAGCAAAAAGTGCAGAAATAGAAGCTGCAGGATCAAAACTTTCAGCCGGAGAAACTGAACTTTCCAATGCCAGGGCAGAATACAATGCAGGTCTTTCCCAGTACAATCTCCAGAAGGCAGAAGCAGATACAAGGCTTAAAGAAGCTGAAAAAGAACTAGAAGATGCGAGACTAAAAATTGCAGACGGAAAAGAAGAATTAAGCAGCGGATGGGAAACATACTCTACAGAAAGAGAAGATGCATTTACAAAATTAGGAGATGCACAGACAAAATCAAATGACGCCGCAAAGGAAATAAGTGACGGCGAAAAGAAGATTGCAGACGGATGGACTGAATATAATGACAATAAGCATAAGGCAGATTCAGAACTCCACGATGCAAGAAATAAGATAAATGATGGAGAAAAGAAACTCTCCGATGCAGGAACTCCCAAATGGTATGTACTCGGAAGAGACATGAACCCCGCTTTTGTAACTTTCAAGGACGATGCAGACAAGATGCACGATTTATCAACAGTATTCCCCGTAGTGTTCTTCCTCGTAGCAGCCCTTGTATGTCTTACAACAATGACAAGGATGGTCGATGAAGACAGGACACTTATAGGAACATTCAAAGCCCTCGGATATTCAAATTCCTCAATCGGATCCAGGTACCTAAAATACGCAGCATCAGCAAGCCTTATAGGAAGTATTGCAGGAATACTTGTAGGATTCAGGAGATTCCGAATATCATATGGAAAGCCTACGGAATAGTATTTGCACTCCCCCAGATGACACCGGCATTTTACCCTGCAATCGGACTTTTCTCAGTACTTGCAGTTGTAGGAATAGTTAGTTTCTCCACAGGAACAGCAGTAAAGAATTCACTTAAGGAAAACCCAGCATCACTTATGAGACCCAAGGCACCAAAGGCAGGAAAAAGAATATTCCTAGAATCCATAAAGCCTGTCTGGGACAGGATGAGCTTTACCAAGAAAGTAACAGCGAGAAACCTAGGACTCAACAAAAAAAGACTACTCATGACCCTTGCAGGGATCCTGGGAAGTACCTCCCTTGTAGTTACAGCACTTGGAGCCGGAGGAGCGGTCAACGCAATAATGGACGATCAGTTCGGTGAAATATTCCATTATGATACAACAGTCGGATTCACAGGTGGAAAACCATCTCCTGAACTTGAAAGAAAAATGTCTGATAAAGGTTACTTCAAAAACTCAGCTGTCGTTTCCTACAGTTCAGCAGAAGCAACTGACAGTGACAGCGATGAGGACACATTCAACATATACATCGTGTCACCTGAAAAATCAGAAAACTTCACAGAATTTGTGACACTGAAAGATCCAAAGACAAAGGAAGAAATCAACTTTGATGATAACAGTGCGGTAATAACAGAAAAACTCTCACTTAACTTAAATGCAGGTATCGGAGATACAATATATGTAAAATACTGGATGAAGATTCAAGGCATCCTGTAAAAGTAACAGGAATCACAGAAAACTACAGCTTCAACTATGTATACTTAGGAAAAGATGCATTCAGAGAAGCTTATACCGAAGACCCTGACTACGATCAGTACTTTGCAGTTTCAGAAGGAACACATACAGAAGAAGAAACAGGAAAGTACCTTGAAGGTACATCAGGAATAGCAGCAGTTACATTTACCAATGACCAGATGGGAAACATCAGAAACTCTATAAAGAGTGTCAATACAATAGTATGGCTGCTAATAATAGCAGCAGGTCTATTAACCTTCGTGGTTCTCTATAACCTCATCAACATCAACGTCGGAGAAAGGGAAAGAGAACTTGCAACATTAAAAGTCCTCGGATTCTACGACAAGGAAACATACAACTACATATTCAGGGAAACCGTGATCCTTTCAGTTGCAGGCATTCTCCTTGGATTATTCACAGGAGTCTTCCTCTACCAGGCTGTTATAAAGACAGTGGAACCTGATATGATATTCCTCATAAGGACAATAAGCCTGAGAGGTTATGCCGGAGCAGCCCTTCTCACCATGTTCTTCACCTGGATAGTTAACCAGGCTATGAAGCCAAGAATAAGAAACATCGATATGCTTGAATCACTCAAATCTTTTGACTAGTCCTTGGAAAGAGCAAGAACAAGTACAAGAAATAAAACAAAAATATTACTTCCCAAAAAGAAATACTCCTCAGGTCATAGGGACATTGAGGAGTATTTCTTTTTGCCTGGTTTATTATTATTCAGCGCCTCGAGGCATTTTTGTTCCCGGGCAGCGCACTGCTGCAGTTCTTTTCAGTAGTTATACTGTTATAGCACTAGCACTATTACTGGTACACTTTCACTTCATACCACTATCTTTCTTAATGCAGATACTTGCATCAATAGAGATTACTATCTTTTGATATAACTTTTTTCAACTGCGGGGATATCAAGTACAACGTTCCTGAAGGACTTGTTCTTTTCGAGAATTTTGAAAAGAGGAACCCCAAGAAGAGTAACGATGACAAATTCAGAAAACATAATCTGAAGGGTTACCGGAATAAAAAGACTCATTTCACTTGCAAGAAATGCTATTTCTATTCCTATGATGACTGAGAAAACTGCAGGCATGAGAGACGCAACCCAGATATTCTTTATCTTTGACATTGTATAAAGAGCCAGAAATGAAGCGAAGGTTCCCACAACCACATCGACTACACCAAGAGCAGAGAACATATTTGCCAGGGCACAGCCGAGGGTAAGTCCCACTATATACTGAGGATTGAAAAAAGCCAGAAGTGTCATCACTTCAGATATACGGAACTGAATGGGACCGTATGAAAGGGCCGGAAGAGCCCATGTAAGGGCTGCATAGGCAGCAGCTGTAAGTGCCTGTTTTGTTATTGTATTCTTATCCATTTTTATATTACCTTCTCATTTTTAACCCACTCCAAAATCTGTGTTTTCCCAGAGGATTTCTATGTTTTCCATCTCTTCCAGGTGACTGTAGTTATCCCTGAAGTATTCAATGATTTTCTGGTCTCTTTTAACAGGTGTTGAATTCTCCATGAAAATATTTATACATCCCCTGTTGAAATACTTAAGGAGATATTCCATATCCTTATCCACCATTTCCCTGGTCTGACCATTGATACCGACCATAATACATGCGGTTTCAAAATACCTTCCCGGTTCGGCAGGATTGGTGAATCTGACATTCTTATTTAAGAATCCGTTTCTGAATTCACTGTCAAAACTTTCAATGCCGCATTTGAAATAAACTTTGATTCCCGGGAAGAAATCCCTTATTTGCCCGAGTCTTTCCCTGTACATGTAATGTGCTTCAAAGAAGAGTTCCCTTATGCCCTTTTCCTCACATTTTTTTCTGATATCACAAAGAGTCCTTTCGGGAAGTTCAAAAACTGAAGCTGAATTAATTACTTCAAGTCTTTTGTATTTCCCTTCAACCTTTTCTATTATCAGTCTGTTTTCCTCTGCCATTTCCTCATCTTCTTTTCCGTTATCCTCAATATAATCACAAAAAGAACAGCGTCCCCATAAACACTTATGAGAACGCAGCAAAATAATCTCTCTTGGATTTTTACCGTTTATTACACTGTAACGGTTCATTTGACCACATCCTTGTTTTTTATAGAGGGTTGCACAAAGAAAACTCTTCCTTACGATTCTATGGGCATATTTCATTTAAGTCAACCGGTTTTTCGGAAAAAGTCATATTCAACTTACATTCAACTTATATTCCTTTACCATTCATTCACCGTCTTATACCAAATTATATTCACGTAAATTCTATTGATTTTGTTCTGATTCGTTATAAAACTGTCTGTATTACTTAATGAAATAAGTGGATGTTCTGCAGGATATATTACTTTTACTCCTGTTTCACTTCTTTTTCTTCACTGAGGAGTATCTTGTTGAAATTCTGAAGGAGTATATCCTTGATTTCAAGATATTCATCTCTTGCCTTTATTCCTTCTTCGGTAAGTATGTATTTACCCCGGTCTTCCTTTTTAAACCACCCATAGTAGTTGTCTGTAAGAATGGACTGGGTTTTTATTACGCCGTAGCGGACACCGTCCCTCGGCCTTAATACAGTGAGATGGTCCGTAATGAATAGAAGTCTTATACATTCTTCCCTGTAGTGGGTCATGATGGTCCTTCCGGTCTGTCCGCCGGAATTTAAGTCCGTGGCCCTTGAATTCATTTCCTTTTTAAGCTGGGTCAGTTTGTTTTTATTGATATTCCTGGATTTTTTCATGTCAAAATCTTTCGGTTCAACTGCTATTTCAAGTGTTTTCAAATCCTCTGAAATATAAATGAGTCCGAGGCTGAGTCTTTTTATTAAGTACATGGTATCGCGGTATTTTGACCTCGAAGGGAATTTCGGTTTAGGAACCACCATGAATGTAAGGTCCGCTATTTTCTGCCTTCTCACTGCCTGTATGAATAAGTCGAGGGACAGGCTCTTTTTAAGTTCGAGGATAATAAGTGTATCATCCTTTGTAGCTGTGACATCGCAGTCTTTGACTTCTGCATTTACCCTGTAACCCAATGCCTCAAAGTAACTTTTTACTGCAGGATACATGTCTTCTTCCTTAAAATCCCTCTTCATTCTGCGGAAACCTCTTCCCCGTCAGTTTTAGGCTGGACTGATTTTTTGAATTCTTCGGGATACATCTTTGAATATACATCCTTCATTTCAAGTACAACTTCCACATAGTTTCTTGTTTCCTGAAAAGGGATGATATGAAGTTCCTCTCCCCAGTAATATTCGTCATCCTTAACCCATTCGTCCACATTCCCGGGTCCTGCGTTATATGCAGCCACTGCAAGTTTCTCGTCTCCATGGTAATAATTGAGAAGATAACTTAAAAACCAGGTTCCAATTTTTATGTTTACTTCAGGGTCCATGAGATCCTCTTCTGAATAAGGATTGTGTTTCATCTTCTCCGCTGCCCATTCCCCCGTTTCAGGAAGAATCTGCATGAGACCCCTTGCATCCTTGTCAGATACCACATTTTTATCAAATCTTGATTCCTGGTATATGACTGCGGCAACAAGATCCTTGTCCACTTTGTATTCTTTTGAATATTTTTCTATTATGCTGTCGTAGGAATAAGGAACCGATGCCCTCCCTCCGATTTTAAGAACCGAAAAGAGCAGTCCGGCACCGAAGAGAAGAAGTACTATAAGTTCAAACATCCTGCTCTTTTCCTTTTTCCCGGGAGGCTTTCTCTTAACCTTTACCGTCCGGTTTACTGCCGGTTTTTTCTCTGTCATTAATTTCCTTGATCCTTTCAGTCAGTTCAGCGGCTTTCCTTTTAAGATCAGACAGGGAACCGCTGTTTTCTATTACAATATCCGCCTTTTTTAATTTTTCTTCGCGGCTCATCTGATTTCTGATTCGTCCTTCCACTTCCATCTGGGTAATATTGTCTCTTGTCATCACCCTTTTTATCATTTCTTCGTAAGGTATATCTATAAAAACTGAAATGTCGTGGAGTCTTTCACCTTCGGTTTCAAAGAGGAGGGGAGCATCGAGGAACACCATATCACTTCCCGCATCTTCCTCTTTTTTCATTTCTTCCCTGATTCTGCCGGTTATAAGGGGCATGATTACAGCGAGGTATTTTTTCAGTTCTTCTGAAGATCCGAATACAATTTCTGCGGTCTTTTTCCTGTCAAAAACATTTCCGGTCATAATCTTTCTCCCGTAGGTACCTTTAAGATAATCCCTGACTTTTTTATCTTCATAGACACTTCTTGATATTTCATCCGCATCTATAACCTTATAGCCCAGATCCCTTAAAAAGCCTGAAAAGGTGGTCTTGCCTGAGCCTGTGCCTCCTGTGATTCCAATCCTTAATATCTTTTTATTTGGCCTCATACCAGTTTTCACCCGTATTCTGGTCGGATTTCAAGTCGACGAGGAGGTTTAAGGCTGAAGACATTTCCCTTTCGACCAGCTTTCTTACCCTATCTTCTTCGTTCTTTTTCATATTTATTATAATTTCATCGTGCACCTGGAGTATTATTTTACTTTCAAGTCCTTCTTCCTTCAGTGCATTATAGACTTTAACCATGGCAAGCTTGATTATGTCAGCAGCAGATCCCTGTATGGGAGAATTCATTGCAAGCCTTACACCCAGAGCCTGTACCATTTTGTTTGTGGATGCTATTTCAGGTATCTGGCGTCTCCTGTTCATAATGGTCCTTGCAGTTCCTGTCTCTTTGACTTCATTTATAGTCCTGTCAAAGTAGGTCCTTATGCCGGGATATCTGTCATAGTATCTGTCTATATATTCCCTTGCTTCTTTCCTCGTGATTCCAAGGTCCTGGCTTAAGGCAAAGTCACCTATTCCGTAGACTATTCCGAAGTTTACAGCCTTGGCAGAAGACCTGTCCTGGGGTGTTACTTCCTTAGGATCCTTGCCCATGACTTCTGATGCTGTCTTTGTATGTATATCCGTTCCTTCCCTGAAGGCTTCGAGCATATTTTCATCGGCTGCCATATGGGCAAGTACCCTTAATTCAATCTGGGAATAGTCAGATGATAAAATGATTGAATCCTCATCGAGGGGAATAAATGCTTTTCTTAATTCCCTTCCCATTTCTACCCTTATGGGTATGTTCTGAAGATTTGGTTCTGTGGATGAAAGTCTTCCAGTAACAGCAAGGGTCTGCTGAAAGTTTGAATGTATCGCACCGTCTTCGTCCACTGCAGCCATGAGACCTTCGACATAGGTACTGTATATCTTTGTGATCTGCCTGTAGTAGAGTATCTTTTCTATTATGGGGTGTTTTTCCTTCAGTGCATCGAGTACTTCCTGGTTTGTGGAATAACCTGTCTTAGTCTTTTTCTGCGGCGGAAGTTTCAGCTTGTCAAAGAGAATTACTCCCAGCTGTTTGGGAGATGAAATATTGAATTCCTCACCTGCAAGTTCATGTATAACTTTGGTGGTTTCTTCAATTTCCTTCCTGAATTTTTCCTCCATAGATTTTAATACACCAACATCAACCTTCATCCCGGTAAGTTCCATATCGGAGAGGATATTTGTCAGAGGCATTTCTACTTCAAATAGAAGTTCCCTTAATTCAGCCTCATCGGTCATCTTCTCCAGAACTTCAGTAAGATCGTCTATGTACCTTGTCTCAAGTATTTTATACTGATGCCCTGTCCCTTCCGTTTCCTTATATAAATATGTGGTTATAAGATCCTTTAAGGAATACTGTCCTCTTCCAGGTTCCAGAAGATACACGGCAAGGAGTACGTCAAAATCAACGTGGGTAAATTCAATGCCCTTTTTCTTCATGATGGTATATGCATTTTTGATGTTATACCCAAGTTTTTTGAATCCCCTGTCTTCAAATATCTTTTTAAGGGCTGAAATACCTTCCCCGGATTCTGTCACTTTATTAAAGTCAATTACGTAGTTATTATCACCTGAGGATAAATAGATATATTCAATTTCCCTCTTTGACAGCATTGGATCTTCCTTATAGGTAAATGAAAGGAGGATGTTGTCGTCCTTAGAAATTTCAGATAAAAGTTTATCAGCATCTTTACCGGTAATTACATCTGTCCAAATTATATTATCAGCAACAGAAGGTTCAGGAGGTAAGTTTTCAGTATCGACGTTATAAATTTCAACTCCTGCAGAATCAGGTTTCAATTCTGACTGGGGTGTATCTGAAGGTCCCAGTTTATTCAAAAGCTGACGGAACTGAAGCTTTAAATAAAGTTCACGGAGCTTTTTTTCATCGTAATTTTCCATAGATTTTATTTCTTCAAAATCTATCTCCATGGGAACATCTCTTTTGATGGTCGCAAGCCTTCTGCTCATCACTGCATCTTCATAGTGTTCCACGAGGTTTTCCTTAAGTTTTTTTCTCGTGATATCCCCGATGTTTTCGTAGAGATTTTCTATGGATCCATACTCCTGAATAAGAGAAAAGGCAGTCTTTTCACCGACTCCCGGAACTCCCGGAATATTGTCGGATTTGTCTCCCATAAGTCCCTTGACATCTATAAACTGGGTAGGAGTAACCCCGAATTCTTCAAAAAAATCATCGTCATTATAAATTACCTTGTCCGAAACACCTCTTTTTGTAATTACAACCTTAGTCATTTTTGACGCCAGCTGAAGTGTATCTTTATCTCCTGAGAGTATATAGCATTCAATACCTTCCTTTTCAGCTTCAAGGGAAATGGTACCGATAAGATCATCTGCTTCAAAACCAGGTATACCGAAGATGCTTATTGCCATTGCGGATAAAACATCCTTAATGACAGGCATCTGTTCAGCAAGTTCATCGCTCATACCCTTCCTGGTACCCTTATATTCAGCATATTCAGTGTTTCTGAAGGAACCTCCGGGCATGTCAAAAACAGCCGCAGTAAAATCGGGCTTTAATTCTTCCCTTATTTTATTGAGGATATTGATGTATCCTAAAACTGCGTTGGTGTTCAGGCCTTCAGTAGTGACCATTCTGGGCATACCGAAAAATGCCCTGTTCATTATTGAATTGGAATCTATTATGAGGAGCTTTTCCATTTAACTTCCTTTCCCACGGGTATTCAGATATTTTTTTATTTTAAATATTATTTTTCATTCCCAAATATTCTCAATGTATCTTTATATTTAATCTCAGAATGAAACCAGATTCACTAATAATTCCCATGTAACAGCAATGAAATTATTATACATCAGTTACTTTAAATTGGGCTTAATGCATAAACCAATTGAAACATACGAAAGACTCCGCGGTCTGCTGTAGATGTCATTTGTAGGATCACCTCGATACCCAGAATTTTAATTATTTTTATACTCCAAGATAATGACTCAGAAGTTCTCACCACGATATCGGCTGAATTTTTTCACTTTTGGTTTCACACTGAGGGTTTCACATTCAATATTCCCTCTGATGGTTTTACACCCATTGGTTTGCATTTATTGTTATGCATTTATTGTCATGCATTAATGATTCCACGCTTAAGATTTTTTTAATCATGATGTGTAAAAATTCACCATGGCTGATACAATTTAATTCCGGGATTATTTTCCCACAGCGATAAAAGGATAGTATAAAGAATAAAAGTTAAAAAAGTTAAGCTGTTTCACTTAAAAACAGCAATGTAAATTAACGGTATCTGATCCTATCATATTGATCCGCTAAATAAATCGTCAATACAAGAAATACACTGATTCATCAGTTTAAAACCGGAGCACTTAAAAATGAAAAAAATACTAATGACAGGTCTTATGGGAGCCTTGGCTGCCGTAATAAGACTTAAAATAATAAATATACCCCAGCCCATGTATTTTCCATATATTACTTTTTCAATAAATATACTGGCATCAGGACTTGCAGGATTTTTAGCCGGAAGACTGCAGAATAAGGGTGTGAAATTCAGTACCCTGTTATTCTGTCTCTTTATGGGATTTGCCCACAGTCTTTCCACTTTTTCAGGATTTATGAGGGAAATCCACGCAATGAATATCCATGCCCATCTTATTTTTTCACTGATCTACATGACGGTGTCAGTAATTGCAGGAATAGGTGTCTCCTGGTATTTCTACGGAAGAGGTAAGAAGATATGACATATTTATACGTTGCTGCAGGGGGCTTTATAGGAAGTATTTTAAGATATATCATATGGTGCCTTTTTAAGGAAAAGCGCTCAGCCTCACTTATTTATAATACCCTCGGGTGCTTTGCCCTGGGTTTTACCATAAGAGGCGGTGTTTCTGGAGATTTCATGCTTTTTCTACAGTCAGGAATCATAGGTTCATTCACTGCATTCAGTGGAATGGTGCTTGATTTTACGGAAGGCACTCAAAAAGGAGAAAAGATAAAATCCCTGATTTATATATTCCTCTCCCTTATTCTTGGATACACGGCCTTTATCATAGGACAGATGATATGATGTAATGCATAAATAAAGCACAATACAGCAAACCCACAGAGAATTGATTTCCCTGTGGGTTTGCTGTTCTGATATTTAGTATTGAGAAAGATTTTTCCGTAATTTTTTTAACGGGCTGACATTTCAGTCTGAACATTTTCTTCCATCATTATCTGAACATTTTCATCTATCATAGTGGGTCCCATCATATCCGCAAGATTAGCCTTTGGTGAGAGACCGGAGGTCGGTGCAGTCCTGGTGCCTTTTAAAATCACTTCATTTACCGGTTCTTCAAGTACTGTGATTTCAGTTGTAATTTTATACTGTGAATTACCGTCCGCATCGAAGTATTCCTTGTATTTTACTAGTTTTGAGCCTTTCTTTCCCCTGGTTTTTATTATGGTCTTCCCTTCGGGGATAGTAGGATCTTCAGTTTCTGTTATTTCATAGGGTATTTCCTCAACGATACTACCAATTTTGATGTTTCCACCTTCAGGCTTTAAAGGATCTGATTCTTCAGGCTGTATTGTGCCCGGCTGTGTCATTTCATCAACAGTCGTTGTTTCAGATATTGTATCTGTTCCGGGTGATGTTGATGTTTCACCACCGGGTACTGTTGAAGTATCTTCGGGTATGCTAGTACTGTTGTCTTCTGCCCCCGTAGAAGGTTCCGGTGCAGCCGGGAAATTGTCCCCATATACTTCTTTTTCATCAGGAACACTTAATATCGTATCTTCGGAAGAATCGATGTGGATATTGTTGATATAGGTCCTCATTTCCCTTGTTACAGCCTGATAGGATTTATCAGAAGGTTTAAAAAAACCTAAGGGCTTTAAACCCAGAAGAGAAATCATTATTGTTATGAATAATTTCAGAAGAGTCATTTGAGATCTTCCTCCTTTAATTTAAATCGGCAATGAGATTACGTAAGTTCCGTAATTAATAATAAGTCATCGAATTTTCGTTATATTATAAACTAATTTTCTCCACTGAGGAAGATGCAGTTTACAGTTTATTTTTATTTTCACCTCTTTTAAACCATTTTTCACCAGGACAAAATCCAACGGACCCTTGTGAATACTGCTGACAGTATCTTTACATAATGCATTTCAGATCTTAATATTTCCCAATCCTTACTTTAATGCATTTTGGAAATACTATCATGGATTAATGAATATCTTCAGGAATATTCTCTTTGAGAGAAGTCCGATACAGAAATCAGTTCGGTGGAAATCTTAATTTATATTTTTTATTGTTAAGAACTGATTAATATGGTAGAATAATCTCCGTTATATGCCACTGTGGTGAAATCGGCAGACGCGCAGGACTCAAAATCCTGTGGTAGCAATACCGTACCGGTTCGACCCCGGTCAGTGGCACCATAATAAAGTCCGGGAGCTCTTTTATTATTGGGTTCCCGGTTTTTTCATGTCAGAATTCTGACACTTTAAGGTGACTTTAATTACGTCTTAATTATGAGGCATTAAAATTAAAATAAGAAAAAAGAATGAACAGATTGCATAAAAATCAGAAGGAGGATAAAAAGTGAAAATCAAAATTAAACACAGAATAGTAAAAGCATTTACTCTAATTGTTTTATTATCCTCTTTAACGGCGGTAAATGAAGTCTATTCACTTAATCTACCCGATACAGAAAAGACAAGTACTTCTGCTGCAGAAAAAAAGATATTCACATTTTCAGACCAGAGTGAAATAACACTGAAAAGTATATCCAGGGGTAAAACATATGACGGAAAAGATGCCGTAATAATAACCTATGATTTCAAGAACCTTTCACAGTCCCCTGTGGCTCCCTTTTCTTCCGTAGGTATAAAAGTATACCAGAACGGAAAAGAACTCCAGACCGGCTTCTCCCCCGATGTTAAAGACAATACAATAAAACCTGCTGAGAAAGATTCAGAAATCAAAGACTGCAGTGCGATATTTATGGGCGATGAAAAAAACGGAGATCTCACGATAGAAATCTATCCCCTTTTCTCCAGCCAGACAGGAAAAGAAACATTTGAAGTAAGCTATCCTTTGAAATAAGTACAAAAAAATAATTCATACAAAAGAGTCCGGTCTGACCGGACTTTTTCTATTTCATCCCATAATCCCTTAAAATCTATCCGACACTTATTTCTTTTCTCATCTCATCTCATCTCATCTCATTTATGATAATAATTCCTTTTATGACTTCTCCAACGATTTTATTCACGATTCTATTTATGATTAAATTTGTGATTTCTTTCATGATTTCTTAGGGTCATCGCTTTCAGGTGATACATCTATGCACTTATTTTTAATTCCATATTCATCGTGTTAAAATCAGAATAGTAAAAAAATTATTGAAACTGTAAAATCAGAGAGGATAAATAATGGATATCAAGGAAAGATGGGCAAATATACGGGGTGTAGTGACAGTACTCATTATCTTCACCATATTTCTTATAATTAAATTCATGGACTACTTTCTTGTAAATGCAGTGAAGAACAGGCTCGGAATCAATTTTCTGTATCTCTATCCCTGCCTTGCGATTCTTTTCATGATCACAAGATTCAGAGGTTCGGAAGGACTGGGATACAGTGCTGTAAAGGCAGACGGACTTTTATACTCTATAATTTTCTATCTCCCCTTCTATTCAGCCGGAACTCTTGCTGAAATGATAGCAGGTATGGCAGGCGGAGCCAGGAGTGGATTTTTATTCTTTCCCCAGAATTTCAGGATAAATTTCATCGGAAATACATCACCATTGGTGTCCAGGGTAATCCTCATTTTTATATATTATGTGCTGGTGGTGGTCCTTGAGGAGAGTTTCTTCAGGGGTATAATGCATTCGACATTTTTAAAAATAATGAAACCAATGGCTTCATATATTTCCATAGGAATACTGTTTTCCGTATGGCAGCTTATTAAACCATTAAGAGGTTATACTCTGGATCCTATGCATACAGATATCTATGTAAGAGAAGCCGTAGTTACATTCCTCCTTTATTTTGTCCTAAGTATCAAATGGGATCTTTTGAAAGAAGGGACGGGTTCACTCTGGTTTTCAACGGGAGACCATTTCCTTTCAGTATTCCTTTTCAATATTTTCCATGTGACTCAAGATGGTGTGATGGACCAGGATTTATTTATAAGATATATTTTCATATCAGTCGTACCACTTATTCTTCTGTTTATGATAAGAAATAAAGGGATTCACTCCGGGATACTTAAAAAAGCTTTTCCTCAGTGGGCAGTTAAAAAAATTGCAGAATAAATTCTCTCACCCTCGCACATGCGGGTAAAGGAAAAATTGATGAGAGGTTTTATTGATGTTAAAAAGGATATATATAACTTCAATGAAGAAAATGGAAATTTATCCCGTAAGATTGGATACAATCATGTCTCTGTGGTTAAATATATGCTGAAGCGGAATACTGTATTAATTTTCAGTATATGTTGTTATACTGACTTAACAATAAATCCAGATAAATCACCCGAAAACTCGAAAAAAAAGAAGTTCGGTATATCATTTAATCTGTATTGAAGAAATTAAGGATTGAAAGATTGAAGAATAATTACACTTAAATAAAATACCGGCAGAAAGAGTATTCGCTTCCTGCCGGTTTTTATTATGCCATGATATATTTTCTGTTTCCTTCTGAGAGAATGGAAAAAACCTGCTTTAAATTGTTTGTGGTGATGGAATCCACCCCCATATCAATCATGTGTCTTATGTCCATGTCGTGGTCCACAGTCCATACGTATACTCCAAGTTTCAGGATGGATGCTGTTTCTTTAAGTGTCCTTGTGAGCATTCTGTAATTTATGTTGAATCCAAAGGCTCCTTCTTTTTTAACTTCAGTCAGTATGTCCATGCAATAGTCTTCAAAATAGAGTTTGGGAAGTTCGATTTCTGAAGGTTCGATATTTGCAAGATAACTGAATTCTCCTTCAAGGGCCGAAGCTCTATGGAGATTTTTAAGGGAAATACCTGAAAAATAACACTGGTCTTCCATTTCATGTTCCCTTATTAAAGCGGCAGTTCCTTCAAGGGCACTGATATCCTTGATATCTAAATTAAGAAGATAATCCTTTCCCTTTGCAAATTTTAAGAATGATTCAAGGCTTCCCTTGTTATCACCCTTGTCATGTCCCATCACTATTTTTCCGTCATCAGTAATATTGACGTCTGCCTCTATGACATCGGGACAGTACTTTTCTATATATTCCATGGATTCTATAGTATTCGGATCTGTATAATCTGCACCTGCGTGGGCGGTTATAATTGGTTTTTTCATATTACCCTCCTTTTCTTTAATGAAATTCTATTCAATGAATGTTAATCACCGCCTTATTCTATGTAAATTAATGTTAAAAAGAGAAAACGTATTGAATGAAGATATTTCTTCTCTCAATACGTTTTGATAATGATTTATTTTACATTTATAAAATATTACTCATCTGGTGACGGTGGTACATTCTTGATAAGAATACTGACAACAGAGTCTTGTTCCCTGTCGACGATAATTTCCGTCAGTCCGTATTCTGTCTCTCCGATGGTGTATACAGCCATATCATTGTGGACGTAAATTTCATGTTTCATGCCGGCAATTTTCTTTTTTAATTCCTCTTCTGTAATTCCGTTTTTTATTCCTCCGGCAGCTTCTATTTTTATGTTGGTTCCACCGAATCCATATCCGTCAGGAGATATTTCAGTTACCCATGTATTTTCAGCATTCTGTTCAAAATCAGAATAATTCTTAAGGGAAATCATTACCTTTTTATTGTCTTTCATAAGATAAATCCCTGAAGTATATTCCTGCATTGATTTTAAAGTCTTGGGTCCGTTAATCAGTCTCCAGCCGTCTTCCAAAAATACTGAAAGTGGTGCCGGAATTTTATAAATCAGATCTTTTACTTTAAGAGTGTGACTGAAAATATCATCTGATACTGAAGAAGGTCTTACATAATTCAGTATTTCAGGTGGAATTTCACCAGAAACCGACTGAGTTTTCCTCTGTGCCTGTACATTACCGTCATTTCTTGGATTGGTCATGGATATTTCAGCGATACTGCCATCCCTTGAATCAAATGATATCGAAACCATCCTGCCGAAGTTATTTTCATAATTTACAGTTGAATAGGTTCCGGTTGATTTTTCGGAAGTCGGGAATCCATATGCGTTTTCCACTTCTTCCCTCTTTGAATTTTCAGTTATTCCTCCAGGGAGAAGGATATTGGGATGACCGTCAGATTTAAAATCCCCAACTGGAATACTGAGATAAACTACCGAAGCTTCAGAAGGAGAAATACTGTCAGGACTTGTGATATTAATAATCCTTACATTGATTCTTCTATTTCCCTTTTTTAAATATACAGTTCCCGTCTCTGAATCCGGTGCAATTTTTAAGGGAAGATTTCCTTCCACTTCCCATCCTGCATCCAGAAAATCCCCGAATCTTTCCGGGATGTTAAAAACTATTCCCTCAATTGAAATGGTATATGAAAAAATATCCCATCCAAGTGAATCTTCTTCTTTATCATCCGATTCTTTTTCAGTGACGACTTTCCTGACATCTTCAGAACCTTTATCATTTTCACTGTATTTATATTCAGTGGCTGTCGTAGAAGTGATTGTCTCCTTAGGGACATTTTTATTGTCCCCTGAAGGAGCAGCTCCCCTGACTTCGGTATTTTCTGCAAAGACAGAAAAGGTAAGAATCATCAGAGAAACCAGGTAAAACTTTGTTCTTGACATACAATTCTCCTGTTTTAATAATACAGACTTATTGTATCAGCACCTTATTAAAAAGACATTTAACATATGTTACAGAAGTCCCGCAAAAACCAGACTTAAAAAGCCATTTAAGTTCATCTCCAGTGCCCTTGGAAGAGTAATTCTATTTTCAAACTTTCTATTCTCAGAACAGTCGTTTTAAACTTAAATTTACCCCCTGAAAAATCCAAATATCAAATACCCAAAGAATATTATCCCCGTTGTTACTCTGTTTTACCTGTTTCCATAAACCGGTAAATTACTATTGATGTTCATGATTATTTTTTCTTTTAAACAAATAATAAACATCGGTGAATTTTTTTCATATAAGTGATATACTGAAAAAATATTATCATATTGGGGGTTTTAACATTGGAAGGTAAAAAATGGTACAACAGTTTTCTTGTAAAACTCATTGCTGCCATCGTACTGGGTATTCTCATAGGTCTGATATCCGGTGAAGGTGCAATTCAGTTTATCGGTTCACTGAAAGCTTTCCTCGGACAGGTTATAGGATATATTGTTCCTCTTATAATCCTCGGGTTTATAACGCCGGCGATTATTAGCCTTAAGGAAGAAGCGGGAAAGATGCTTGGAGTAACACTAATAATCTGCTATATTTCATCCGTCGGTGCTGCACTCTTCTCCATGGCTGCAGGGTACATCATAATCCCAGGGCTTAATATCTCTTCTTCAAATGAAGGATTGAGGGAACTTCCGGATCTTCTTTTCAACCTCAATGTCACGCCTATAATGCCCGTTATGACTGCACTTGTAACATCAGTCCTCATAGGACTCGCTGTAATATGGACCGATGCAGAAAGAACAGCTGAGCTTTTTTCTGAATTAAACAGAATAGTTCTCGTTCTTGTAGATAAGGTTGTACTTTTCATTCTTCCGATATTCATAGCAGCGACCTTTGCTACACTTGCCTATGAAGGTGCAATAATCAAAAGACTCCCTGTATTTCTCATAATAATACTAATTGTAATAATAGGTCATTTCATCTGGATGGCACTCCTTTACGGTATTGGAGGGGCCTTGTCCCATACAAATCCCAGTGAAGTATTCAGACACTATGGTCCCGCCTATGTAACAGCCCTCGGTACAATGAGTTCTGCTGCAACTCTTTCAGTGGCTTTAAGATGTGCAGGAAAAGCAAAGACTCTTGATCCTAAAATAAGGGACTTCGTCATACCACTGTGTTCAAATACCCACCTTTGCGGATCCGTTCTTACAGAAGTGTTTTTTGTAATGACAGTTTCCCAGATACTCTACGGTCAGCTTCCGTCATTGGGTACAATGATTACATTCTCCCTTCTCCTTGGAATTTTTGCCATTGCAGCTCCCGGTGTTCCCGGAGGCACGGTAATGGCTTCCCTTGGACTAATAACATCAGTACTGGGATTTACAGACACAGGAACCGCCCTCATGCTGTCAATATTTGCTTTGCAGGACAGTTTTGGAACAGCATGCAACATAACAGGTGATGGTGCCATAGCACTCATGATAACAGGACTCTTTAAAAGGGTGCCGGGAAGAGACTTTGGAAGTGTAAAAACTTACGATGAAATCTAATCATTATTTTTAAACTTAACAGCATAATACAAAATATGGCCATGGAAATCAGTGGAAACTGTCCCATGGCCATATTATTTTTTCAGTCAGCTGTTCTTATTATTTCAGTCTGATTCCTTATTCCTATCTTTCAACAGAAGGTTTCTTAAGTTCAACTGAGAGACTTCCGGATACTGTAGTTACAGCCACCGGCGAATCCTTTGAAACTTTAAAATCTGAAGATCCGCTGACAGTCGAGAAATTCACTGATTCAAGTCCCTCTGCAAGTATAAGCTTTATACCTCCTGAGACAGTTTCAGCCGATATATTTTTGAACTTCTGTAGATTTTCTGCAGTGACGTTTCCTGAGGTGGAAGAAACTGATATTTTTTCAGAATTGACCTCAGATTCAATGTTACCGCTGGCTGAACGTATTTCAACAGATGGTGATGTCAGTTTTTCTGTGCTGATAGCCCCTGAAACAGTATCCACTGCGGCTTTACCTGAAGAGATGACATTTTTGACTTCCACTTCACCCGATACTGAACTTAAGGTAAGATTCTTTGATTTTAAATCTTTGACTTCAATATCCCCGGATACAGTGGTGATTTTTACTGTTTCGAATTTATCCATCCATTTTTGAGGTACTGAAACTTCAAGTGTATATTCTTCACTGAAGAAATCAAATCCCTTATTTTTGTATATGTCACTGATAATAAGAGTATCTTCTGATATCACGGGTTTTGCATGATACTTTTCAGGGACTCCATTTTTGCCCTTATGAACTATATAAACAGTATTTCCGTTATATGGTTTAAGTTCGACTTTACCGGCAGACCAATCAATTTTAACGGATTTAATTTCACCTTCCGGTCTGAATTCGACGGTGTTTTCACCTTCAGCTGCAGCAGTAATGGAAGCATGGAAAAGTGCTGACCCTAGGATAAAGGAAACTGCAAATACCAACACACCTCTTAAAGATTTCATCGCCTGATAACCTCCGCGGAAATTATATTCCCATTGATTTTTTTGGTTCCAGATAAATTATAAAAAGAATCAATTAAAAAAGGGTGAAAGTTATTCCATCCAGATTATTCGGGTCAGGTTATTCCAGTCAGGTTATTTGTCACTTCAAGGTTATCTCTTCCAGTTATAGTCCACCTCATAACAATAAAAAAATGAAGACACAAATTAATACTGGATTCCAATGTGTCTTCATTCTGTTTCTTTCGTTATGATTCTTATATTATGTCCCGGGAAGCCGTTAAATGGTGTTTTTTATATTTCACCTTTATATTCTCCATGGTCACTTTTTGCCCTTATCAGGTATAGATCAGATATGGATTTATCTTTCAATATCCGTTTTATGTTTCTTAAGTTTTACCTTAAGATCACCTGATTATGTTTCAACTTTTACCTTTGAGTCCTTTGATACTGCAAAATCTGTGGATCCGCTCTTTGAAGTGAAATCAACAGCGCTGAGACCTTCTGCCAGTTTAAGTTCTACTTCACCGGAAGCTGTTTTAACTGAAATTGATTTGAATTCATTTAGGTTTTCTATTTCTACTTCGCCGGATTTACTCTCAGTTTTGATTTCTTCTGTAACTGCCTTATATTCAATGTCTCCGCTTGTTGATTTAAGCACTGCAGAGGGACTTTCAAAATCACCGACTTCTATTTCCCCTGAATCTGTGGTTATTTCAGTTGATTTTAAAGAAGATGCCTTCTCGACATCCGCTTCCCCGGAAATGGTGGTGAGTTTAAGTATCTGGGTTTTGAATCCCCTGACTTTGATATCTGCAGAATCTGTTTTTATTTCGATGGTTTCCATCTTTTCCATCCATCCCTGCGGCACAGAAATTTCTATACTGAATTCCTGATTAACAGTCCCTGTTCCACTTTTATAAACATCGGGGATTGTCAGGATTCCACCTTTAATTTCAGGTTTTACATTATATTCTTCAGTGATTTCTCCATTGGAAGTCTGGAGAATATAAATACTCTTACCTATGTAGGGCTTCAAAGTTACCTTTCCTGCTGTCCATTCCACTGAAACAGAATTTACTTCACCTTCAGGTCTCATTTCGAGGGAATTATATTCCGGAGCGCCAAGAGCTGGCATTGTATCGGTAAAAAATACCATTCCTATGACAAGGGTAAATAAAAGGACAAATATTCATTTAAATACTTTTCTCATATTGATTACCTACTTAAACTAATTATTTTTTCTTTATATTTAATTATACTGATAAATAGATAAAAGGGGAATGAAATGAAAACCTCAATTCACTGATTTTCTCTTTTTCTCCTTGCAGAAAGAACTGCTTCCATTGCTGCAGATCTGAAGTTCTTATTGTCTAAGGTTCTTACTCCTTCTATTGTAGTACCTCCGGGACTTGTTACCATGTCCTTCAACTGGGCAGGGTGAAGTCCTGTTTCAAGTACCATGGCCGCAGCTCCCATTACAGTCTGGGCTGCACTTTCTATGGCAGTTTTTCTGTCCATTCCCATATGGACTCCGGCATCTGACAATGCTTCTATGAAAATATATGTGAACGCAGGGGAACATCCTGTAAGGGCTCCTGTTTCCGCCACCATCTTATCGGTCATGACGGCAGTTCTTCCGAAGGAATTCAGAAGGTATTCCACTTCATTCTTTTCTTCTTCAGTCATCTCTTCAGAAGGCCCCATAAGTGTCATGCCATGACCTACCATCGAGGGGGTATTTGGCATAATGACACAGGGCTTTATATTTCTTCCGGGAAAAAGTGTCAGAATATCGTTGTTCATCATTCCCGGTGCCACGGAAATGACTACTGATCCAGGTTTTAAACTGTCCATTATCTCACCTGACACGTCCCTGTACTGAAACGGCTTGACTGTAAGAAATATAATATCCGCATCCTTTACTGCATCTGAATTTGTATCCGCTGTCATGACACCAAGTTCAGCCGCCCGGCTTTTAAGCTTTTCCATATCACGGCCTGTTACAATTATCTTATCAGGGGATACTCTTCCTGATTCAGTCATTCCCTTAGCCATGGCATAAGCCATATTACCGAATCCCAGAAAACACACAACCTTTCCGTGAAGGCCCATGCTTTCTTCATCATTAATTGTTACAGTTACTCTGCTGTTCTTTTCCATAAATTACTCCATATACTATTATGCTTTTACATTTTTTTGCTTTGATGCTTTTTTGCTTTAATACTT
>JBDHVQ010000002.1:0-29239 GCA_039809845.1 Clostridiaceae bacterium
TTAAGGTTTTTCATTGGTTGTTATTTAATATAACTTTTATGTTGCCTTCCTTTATCTGTAATGTTCAGTGAGTATTTCCATGAATCCAGAAAGGATGTCCTCATCTCCAGGGGTGAATCTTTCAGTCACGGGGGAATCTATATCGAGGACACCTGATACAGAATTGCCGAATCTGAATGGTATTACAATTTCTGATCTTGAAGCTTCATCGCAGGCAATATGACCGGGGAATTCATGCACATCAGGGACTCTAAGTGTCTTATTCTGAGAAAAAGCTGTACCGCAGACACCTTTACCATTGGGGATTCTCACACAGGCAGGTTTTCCCTGAAACGGTCCCAGAATGAGACAATCTGATTCTTTGCTGAAAATATAAAATCCGACCCAGTTGATATTCTCCATTTCCTGATTTATAAATGCCGATGCATTGGCAAGATTTGCTGTGAGGTTGTCTTCTCCTTCTATAAGTGCTTTAAGTGAAGTCAGTATACTTTTATCCATAATCCATTCCTCCTTATCATTCTGGAATTCCTGTTATATCTTTAAATATTGTATTTCTTTCAGTAAATACCCATCCCCGATCTGATAAATGTCCGTACCTGAGTGGGTAAATATTCTCCCTGATGAAGTAAATATCCTGTTTTAATAAGAGAATTATTCTGATCCTATTTGTAGAGGTTTCTCAGGAATCCGAGTATTACGAGGTGTACAGGATAGAATATATAGAAAAACAATTTCCATGACCTTCCTTCACCTTTTCTGCCGTTGTATAAAAGAATCGGGATGATGGGAAGAAACGTTCCGAACATAAAATAAGACTGTGGATTGGTAAATGCAGGAAGTACAATCCCCAATGTAACTGCCAGGAATGAAACGGTCATTAGAAATCTGTCGTGGTGGAAAAGACCGAAAAACAGAACCCAGAGAACACCGAAATATCTGTAATCACCTATCTGTGCGGCAAATAAAATTGCACAAAGAATAAAAGGCTTTAAAATGAGAGGAACTTTTTTACTCTTTACTGCCATAAGTGCCAGAAGACCAAGTGCAAGGGTATATATTACCCCGGTGGTATAGTATGCTGCGGGATAATACTTAGGTCCGGGACTGAAAAGAGGAATCTTTCCCCATAGAAAATACTGGAATGGGAAGTGGGAAATTGCCGCAAAGATAAAAAGCCTCAGGAGATATTTTCCTGCATTTCTTGTCTTCTCATATCCTTCAGCTATAAAATAGCACATAATAGGCATGGTAAGTCTTCCTATAAAGTGCATTATCTGTCCTGCCTGTGACGATGTCGGTACAAACATCCATGCTATATGGTCGATCAGCATAGCGGCTATGGCAATTATTTTAAGATCTTTCTGTGTGAGGGAAAATCCCTCAGTCTTGTATGCTTTTTCCATTTCCACCTCTTTTTTCATGTATTCCGGTCTTTCTTCATGTTATTTATTCAGTTCAACTTCAACTTCAACTTAAACTTCAATTCAGTTTTCATTTTACGGTTTCTTTTAAAGAATTTCTTCTGCAATATTAAGTATACTATCAAATCAGTGTAACCTAAAAAATAATTTTATTATTAATTCCGGTTCATTAAATTTGAATGCAATGAGTGACTTATCTTTTCCATTGAGGATTAACTCTGTTTTCGTTCCTTTTTGATCCGGTCAGTTTTCATTCCATAATTTATTTGATGCAATGAATTATGTGACAGAAAAGGATATTTTTGTTATGGTTATATTTTACAGAATAAAATGGAATGGTGTGTATCATGTTATTCAGTTCAATAACCTTTGTTTTTTTATTCCTGCCTTTTTCAATTGCAGGATATTATATTTTAAACAGATTATTTAAAAACAACAGAATCAATAATTTATTCCTCATACTTGTGTCGTCATTTTTTTATTGGTGGGGAGGAGGAACGGACAATCTTAAAGCCGTAATCTACCTCATGATATTTACATTCCTATCGGGAGAACTGATAAAAAAATACAGAAGTAAAATCATTCTTTTTATTTCACTTGCGGTGAATATTTCTGTGCTTTTAAGATACAAATATCCTTCCCGGATAATGAAACTTATAGGGTCGGATAGTGATCCTGTTACCATATTGATCCCTCTGGGTATTTCCTTTATCATCTTTCACCTTATTTCTTACCTTGCAGATACATACAAAGAGGAAAAAGAGGGTGGTGATGAGAGAAAAATCAGGGATAAAACCGGCATTACAGGGGAACTTATAGATTTCTCCACGTATATTCTCTTTTTCCCGAAGCTTATACAGGGTCCCATAGTAAGATACAGTGAAATAAGAAAGGAACTTTCAGAAAGGACAACTGATTTTAACTGCCTCATATCAGGGACCGAAAGATTTATTATAGGTTTTGCCAAAAAAGTTCTCATAGCTGATGAGCTGGGAAGACTTCTTCACAGTATGGTATCCCTGTCGAAAATGGACCGCATTACAGCAATATTGACTATAATTGTATATGCTTTTCAGCTCTACACTGACTTTTCAGCATATTCGGACATGGCAATAGGAATTGCACGGGCATTTGGATTCAGATTCCGGGAGAATTTTGATTTTCCATACCAGAGTCTTTCAGTAAGTGAATTCTGGAGAAGGTGGCATATTTCCCTCGGTGCATTTTTCAGGGAATATGTGTATTTTCCCCTGGGAGGAAGCAGAAGGGGGAATGTCTGGTTTAATCTGGCTGCTGTATTTTTCCTTACGGGAATATGGCATGGTAATACATCCATATATCTTTTCTGGGGCCTTTACCACGGATTTTTCGTACTCCTTGAAAAAACCAGATTCTTTTCATTTGTACTTGAAAAGACTCCCCGTTTTTTGCGGGTAATTTATACAGATATCGTCGTATGGATGGGATGGCTGGCTTTCAGACTGCCTGACAAAGAAGCTTTCAAAACTTTTTTCCGGTTTCTGAAAGGAAATGCAGACAATATGGTTCAGTTTGACTACAGGTATTTTCTCGATACCAAGACCGTATTCATTCTGGTTTTATGTTTTGCCGGAAGTTTTATTTTAAATGACCGTATTTTAAGAAAAGTCTCCTGGTATTCTGAAAAAGACAATATAACTGTAACTTTAAAATACATAATACTGACAGCACTTTTTATATTCTCCAATGCAGCCATGGTAGCCAACGGATTTTCCCCCTTCCTTTATTTCCAGTTCTGATTGCAAAGTGAGATATCAACTTAAAAATCATAAATCGGTTTGAAGAAGTAATGGATGAAGACAATCCGGGAATAATAATGTTTGGAAGCAGGTGAAAGACAATTATGAAAGAAGATAAAAAACTGAAGAGCCGTAAATTAATAAGGATTCTTTTTCTGACGGCTTTGATACTGTCTGTTATACTGCCGGTTCTCAGTACAGACAGGAGAAATGATGTGGTTTCGGCCATAGACAATATGAAATTTGAAGAACTCGATTTATCGGAAGGATTGAAACCACAAAGCGCAGATAAATATATGAGTGAGAGGATAGGCTACAGGGAGAAGGCAATAGCTCTCTATGGGGATTTCAATAATGTCCTTCTGAATAAACTTGAAAATCCCATATATACCTACGGAAAAGACGGAGAAGTATATTTCATTCCAGTGGAAGAAAAAGTGGATTATGAGTTTCTGGATGATTTCACCTCCTTTTTAAAACAGATCCAGGATTACTGTGAAGCAAGGGGATCGCAATTTCTTTACTGCATAAATCCTGAAAAAGCGGCAGTCATGCCGGAGTTTTTACCTTCCGGTTATAAATACAGTGAAAAACATGCAGAATATCTTAAAAAACAGCTGGATTCGAGAAAAATCCACTATATCGATAATCTGGACATCCTTAAGACAATGTCGCTGGAAGAAAGGGTCTACGAAAAAGCATATGACGTGGGCCACTGGAACGACAGGGGAATGATGGCAGGAACCAATGAAATTTTAAGTATCATGAAGGAAAAATTCCCGGCAATAAAATTGCTGAATGAGGATGACTTTGAAATCAAAACTTCAAAAATGGTACATCTGCCTTTATCGAGGATAACAATCAATGAAGAAGTTGAAAACTGGACTAAAAAGGATACAGGAACAACTGATATAACAGATGAATATGAAGGCATCGGCATAATAAAAAGCTATCCCTATTTCCATGTCTACAACACGCCTGGAATTGAAGACACACCGAGGGTCCTTTTTTTCCACGGAAGCTATTACAACAGAAATCCTGGAATGTATTCATCTTCATTTAAGGAAGTATACGGTGTCCACAGTTACGGTAATCTACTCAATTTTGCACATTACTACAATATCTTCAAACCGGAATACGTCATGCTTGAAAGTGCAGACTTTACCGTCAACAGAAATTTTTTTGATCCTTACAGTGTAAAGAACGCATATCTCAATGAACCACTAGAAAAGATGATCAAAAAGGAAACTCCGAAGGTTTCATCATTATCAGCTCTTCTCACATCAGATGAAAAAGCATCCTATGAAGGACTCTTAAAAGGAAACAAAAAACTTTTCATCATGAGGGTAAAAAACCCAGCTCAGTATAACAGGGGATATATATCAGACGGCACAAATACCTACGATATGACAAATGACAGGGAATACTTCAACTGCACTGTAAATACAGATCATTTTGATCTTCAGAAGGCAACGGTATATTTTTTCCGTTAGTATTTCTGAAAAAGAAGAAGCTGAAAATATGACTGAAGAAGCTTCTGAAGAAAATATCTGATTAAGGCATCTGAATAAGGCATCTGATTAAGGCATCTGAATAAGGCATCGGAATAAGGCATCTGAATAAGGCATCGGAATAAGGCATCTGAATAAGACATGTGAATATATTTATTGATAAGAAGGAGCTGCTCATGAATGGGTGGTTCTTTTTTGCATTGTCTTTTATCTGGATTTTAAGAAGATAACAATAGTGCTGTCCCTTTATATCGGAAGTGCTGTTTTTTATTCTGAACATACAGTATATGTTTACAGAATACTCACAGTTAATGGGTTTAATTCAGAGTAATTTGGTTGACTATGATTTGACTAAGGTATAGAATTAAAGAGGAAAAATGATAACTTCTACCAAAGGAGAAATATGGATGGAACTGCTTAAAATAGAGAACTTACATACTGAAGCTGACGGAAAGAAAATACTTAAAGGTCTCGATCTTAGCATAAACAAAGGAGAGGTCCATGTAATAATGGGTCCCAACGGCGCGGGTAAATCAACCCTTGCAAACTCCATAATGGGAAACCCGAAATACGATGTGACTGAAGGAAAGATATATTTTGAAGGAAAGGATATAACAGAAGACCCTACGGATGAAAGAGCTAAGATGGGATTATTCATGTCCTTTCAGACACCAGTTGAAATACCTGGTATTACCGTTGAAAACTTCCTGCGTGCAGCAAAGACTGCGGTAACCGGTGAACCCCAGAAGGCACTTGCCTTCAGGCGTGAAATGAAGGAAAACATGGACCGCCTCGGCATGGATGCATCCTATGCAGGAAGATATTTAAACGACGGATTTTCCGGCGGTGAAAAAAAGAAGAATGAAATACTCCAGATGTCTGTATTAAAGCCAAAGCTTGCAATACTCGATGAAACGGATTCAGGTCTCGACGTGGATGCAGTAAGGACAGTGAGTGAAGGGGTGGCTGACTTTTTCACAGGTGAAAATTCAATCCTTGTAATAACACACCACAATAAAATACTTAATAACCTTAAGCCGGACTATGTGCATATCCTTGTCGACGGGAAGATAGTTGAAACCGGAGGTCCTGAACTTGCGGCGGAAATTGAAGAAAAGGGATTCGGAAGATTCAGGACATCAGCGGAGGAAGAAGGAAAATGGAAAAAAGAAATAAAACTTATGTAGAAGATCCCGACAGGGGTATTTACGACATTAAGAATGAATTCAGATATAACTATAAATCAAAATCAGGACTCACTCCTGAAATAATAAGGGAAATATCAGCTGAAAAGAATGAACCTGAATGGATGCTTGAATTCAGGCTTAAATCCCTTGAGAACTTCTTCAATATTGAAGTACCCACATGGGGACCAGACCTTTCTGAACTCGATATAGAAAACATCGTTACCTATGTAAGACCTGAAATAGACATAAAGACAAGCTGGGAAGATGTTCCTGAAGATATCAAGAATACATTTGAGAGACTCGGTATTCCTGAAGCTGAAAGGACATCCCTTGCCGGGGTCGGAGCCCAGTACGATTCAGAAGTCGTATACCATTCCATAAAGGATGAACTTGTAAAACAGGGAGTAGTCTATACGGATATGGAAAGTGCCGTTAAAGAATACGAAGATATAGTGAAAAAGTATTTCATGACACTTGTACCAAACAATGACCATAAGTTTGCGGCACTACACGGTGCGGTATGGTCAGGCGGATCCTTTGTCTACGTACCTGAAGGAGTTCAGGTCGACATACCCCTGCAGTCCTACTTCAGACTCAATGCACCGGGAGCTGGTCAGTTTGAACACACTCTTATCATCGTTGAAAAGGGAGCAAAGCTTCACTTTATAGAAGGCTGTTCTGCCCCCAAGTATTCAGTAAACAACCTCCATGCAGGATGTGTTGAACTTTTTGTCAAAGAAGATGCGACACTGAGATATTCAACCATAGAAAACTGGAGCAAGAACATGTTCAATTTAAACACCAAGAGAAGTTCCGTTGAAAAGAACGGAACCATCGAATGGGTTTCAGGATCCTTCGGTTCAAAAATTTCAATGCTTTACCCCATGTCCATTTTAAAGGGTGAAGGTGCAAGGTGTGAATTTACAGGAATAACCTTTGCATCAAAGGGACAGACATTGGATACTGGCTCAAAGGTAGTGCATGCAGCCCCCAATACCACTTCCAATGTTGTAAGTAAATCCATAAGCAAATCAGGCGGAAGGGCACTTTACAGGGGAGTTCTTAAAATCAACAAGAATGCACACGGTTCAAAATCCACCGTTACCTGTGAATCTCTGATGCTCGACAATCTGTCTTCTTCAGATACGGTGCCTGTAATAGATATACAGACTGACGATGTGGATTTAGGACATGAAGCATCCATAGGAAGAATTTCCGACGAGGCTGTGTTCTATCTCATGACCCGTGGAATAACAGAAGAAGAGGCAAAGGCGATGATTGTAAGGGGATTTGTGGAACCCATCAGCAAGGAACTGCCCCTTGAATATGCCGTTGAAATGAATAACCTTATCAATCTTGAACTTGAAGGAACCATAGGGTAGGAGGGGAAAAATGGAAGACAAAAAGATAATATACAACGAACTGCCCGTCATATCCTTCAGGTGGCTCCGTGCAAATCACTTAAGCCTTGTACCCATTGAGGGAAAAGGCGGGGCAGATTATTCCGGTGAATATGTCAGATCAGGAATGGATAGTATTTCTGAGGGCCTGACCGGGGATGATCTTAAAGCTTATCTTCTGGATTATAAGGGAACCAATGAAGAGGAACTCGGAAAGGTAGTAAATCACCCCAATGTTTCAGACCATATCGAATCAGGTAAAGATGATTCTGTTAGATTCTCATATTTTCTGAATGCTGACATACCATACCTTTATGAGAGGAACACCATAAAAGTAAAGAAAAATGAAAAACTTACAGTGATCCTCGAATACGGTTCAGATGAAAATGCAGAAGAAGCATCCGTACTGAACCTCATAGATATTGAAGAAGGCGGGGAACTCAATCTCATCAAGATAAACCACCTTTCATTTAAAACAAGACACCTCGACCAGAGGTATGCAAAGGTAGCTGAAGGCGGAAAATTCAGATACATAAGTGTGGATCTCGGAGGATCCGAGACCATAGTAAACTATGCGGCTGATTTAAACGGAGACGAATCTGAAGGGCACCTTAAGTCCATATATATAGGAGACGGTGACAGGACCACTGATTTATTCCATATAATCAACCACAGGGGAAAGATGGTAAATTCCGATATGGAATTAAGGGGAGTATTAAAGGACAGGTCAAGGAAATTCTTCAGGGGAACACTGGATTTCAAAAAAGGATCAGCAGGTTCTGAAGGATCTGAACTTGAAACAGTTATGCTTTTAAGCCCCGATGTAAGGTCCGTGGCTGTACCGCTGCTCCTCTGTACTGAGGACGACGTAATAGGAAACCATGCGGCATCAGCAGGTCAGATAGACGACGAAAAGCTCTTTTATCTCATGTCGCGTGGATTCGGAATGGAAGAATCAAAGAGAATCATAGTAGAATCGTCATTCAGACCGATAATAGATTCTATACCCGATGAAGAAATAAGAAATGACGTGGTTAAAAGAGTCGAAGAAATGATGAAGAAGGTGGACTGATTGGATTACAGAAGTGACTTCCCCCTTTTAAACAAGGATTTCAAAGGAAAAAGAGTTATTTATCTCGATTCAGCTGCAACTTCCCAGAAACCCTGGCAGGTCATTAATGCAGTAAATGAATATGTTACGACATACTATGCCAATCCCCACAGGGGAGCCTATGCAATAAGCCAGGAAGCTACGGATAAATATGAAGGTGTAAGAAAAAAAACAGCGGATCTTATAGGGGTTAAAAATCCCGATGAGATAGTATTTACAAAAAACTCCACGGAGGCATTGAATTTAATAGCATACAGCTGGGGTGAAAAATTCCTGAAAGAAGGCGATGAGATAGTGATATCCGTTGCCGAACACCACGCAAACCTTGTTCCATGGCAGAGAACTGCCAGAAAAACAGGGGCAGTTTTAAAATATATGTATGTTGATGAAGACGGAAGGATACCTGAATCAGAACTTTCAAAGATAACTGAAAAGACAAAAGCAGTATCAGTGACCCATGTATCCAATGTAACAGGAAGAATTACAGATATTATAAAGATTTCGGAAAAAGCCCACTCTGTGGGAGCTGTGCTTGTATGTGACGGATCCCAGGCGGTACCGCATTTCAAAGTAGAAGCAGAAAAACTCGGAGCTGATTTTTATGTCTTTACAGGGCACAAACTCATGTCTTATACAGGAGCCGGAGTATTGTGGGGGAAAATGGAACTACTCGAGAAGATGGATCCATTTCTCTTAGGCGGTGACATGATAGAATACGTGGAGGAACAGTCATGTACGTTCAATACCGTTCCCCATAAATTCGAAGC
Source organism: Clostridiaceae bacterium (assembly GCA_039809845.1). Lineage (GTDB taxonomy): Bacteria > Bacillota > Clostridia > Clostridiales > Clostridiaceae > JG1575. Next base: position 9,179 of record JBDHVQ010000002.1, read on the forward strand.
CGGAACACCACTTTCAGAAGCTGTCATATCACTTGGAGCTGCCATAGATTATTTAAATCAAGTCGGATATGAATACATAGGCAAAAAAGATAGGAAACTTACGGAATACCTGCTAAAACGGCTTGAAGAAATTGAAGGCATAAAAATCCTCGGTGGGAATAGTCCCGAGAGGACAGGCGTGGTAAGTTTTACAATAGAAGGCATACACAGCCACGATATAGGCTGGATAATGGATTCAGAAGGGATCTGCGTAAGATCCGGGCATCACTGTGCACAGCCTTTTATTAGGTATCTCGGTGTACCTTCTTCAACTAGAATCAGTCTCTATTTCTACAATGAAAAGGAAGAAATAGATGAAGCTGTTAAAGCACTTAAAAAAGTACGGGAGATAATGGGAAATGGAGCTTAATGACCTTTATACCGAACTGATATTGGAACACAACAAGAATACAGAAAATAAAAGAGACCTGCCTGGAAGTACCGATGAAGAACACGGGCACAATCCAAGCTGCGGGGATGACCTCACTGTTAAGGCAGTAATAGAAGACGGCATGATAAAAGACCTCGCCTATACAGGATCAGGATGTGCAATAAGCCAGGCATCTGCGTCCATGATGACTGATCTCTTAAAGGGAAAGACTGTAAAGGAAGGACTTGAATTAACTGAAAGATTCCTGGGGATGATAAAAAGGGAAGATATAGAAGAGGCAAAACTGGAAGAACTAGGTGATGCCTACGTCCTTAAAAATATCCAGAATATCCCTGCAAGAGTAAAATGTGCAGTGCTTGCGTGGCATGCTCTCAATGAACTTCTTAAAAAGTCAGAGAACAGAACTTCTGAGAATTGATCATTGATTTTCCGGCAGTTAATAATGTTTTAAACTGCGATGCAGTTTTAGGATTTTGTAAACATCCGAAAATTGGGACCCCTCAAAGGGTCCTTTTTTTTAATTAAACCGACAATTAATTAACATAATAAATTTTATGCAGAATTAATTTATTGTTAACTTTTGTCATAGTTTTAACTCACTATACAAAAAAACCGTTATAATATAAAGTAAATGTATAAACGTCTTTAAGGAGGAAAAAATTTATATGTATACTCTTGAAACTCTTAAAAACCACCCCGTATTTAAAAACTTTATTCCGCTTACTGAAATTCCAAGGCCTTCCTACCATGAAAAAAAGGTATCGGATTATCTTCTTGCCTGGGCAAAGGAAAGAAACCTTGAAGTAATTCAGGATGAAAGCCTCAATATTATAATCAAGAAGAAGGCATCCATAGGTTATGAAGATAAGGAACCTGTCATAATACAGGGACATATGGATATGGTTGCTGAAAAATCAGCTTCTTCAGACCATGACTTTGAAAAGGATCCTCTTAAATTAAGGATTGTGGACGGAAACCTCTATGCCACTGATACAACCCTTGGTGCTGACAACGGAATTGCCGTTGCTATGGCCATGGCAGTTTTGGAAGATGATTCCATAGCCCATCCGCCTCTTGAAGTGCTCGTGACTACAGCAGAAGAAGTAGGAATGGACGGAGCAATGGGTCTTGACGGTTCCATGCTCAAAGGGACAAGATTACTCAATATAGATTCTGAGGAAGAAGGCATTTTCTTCGTATCCTGTGCAGGCGGAAATGTGACAAAGGTTTCCTTTACACCTGACTATGAAGAAACTGAAGAAGTACTTTACGATATCAAGATCAAAGGCTTCAGGGGCGGACACTCCGGAATGGAAATCATAAAACAGAGGGGTAATGCAATTAAGATACTCGGAAGATTTTTAAATTACTCAGGGGTTACACGTATTGCTGAAATTTCAGGCGGGGCAAAGCACAATGCCATCGCAAGGGAAGCTTCTGCAGCTGTAATATTTGCAGATCCTGATGAAGCGAAAAACTTAAGCACCCAGTTTACAGAAATACTTAAAAATGAATATAAGGATGAAGAAAAGATTGAAATAACCATTACCGAAAGAAAAGAAGACGGAATGAAGAAGGTAATGGATGAGAAGACATCCGGGAATCTTATATCCTATATGGTTATAATGCCCGACGGTGTACAGACCATGATGATGGAAATGGAAAACATGGTGGAATCATCACTTAATGTCGGTGTCCTTGAAATGGATGAAAATGGCAGTGTCATTTTTACTCATGCCATCAGAAGTTCACTTAATTCAAGGAAGTCAGAAATAACTGAAGTTATAAGAAAACTTGCTGACATCACAGGTGCAAAGTGGGAAACATTCTCAGAATATCCTGAATGGCAGTATGAACCGGAATCCCAGTTAAAGGATAAGGTTATAGAAGTATATAAGGAAGTTACTGGAAAGGATGCTGAAATCAAGGCTATCCACGCAGGTCTTGAATGCGGAATCCTTAAGGAAAAACTGAAGGATACTGAAATGATAAGCTTTGGTCCTGACATGTGGGATGTGCATACCCCCAACGAACACCTTTCAATCGAATCCACAGAGAGAGTATGGGAGTTTTTAAAAGCCCTGCTCGCTGCACTTTAATAAGGGGATGATATAAAAAATGGCTATTGAATTTTTAAAACATCTCGACAAGAGTATGAAGTACCTCCACAGACAGGGTGCATTTTTAACTGTAAAGGACAGGAACGGCAGGGAAAATGTAATGACAATAAGCTGGGGAAATATTGGTTTTGAATGGGGAAGACCAATATTCACCGTCCTTGTCAGAAAATCAAGGTACACATCTGAACTTATGGCTGAAGCAGATGAATTTACAGTATCAGTCCCCACAACTTCCGATGCGAAGGAATTTCTAGCATTTGCAGGTTCAAGGTCAGGCAGGGAGAATGATAAGTTCAAAGAAGGAAAAATCACCAAAGTTCCAGCAAAGAGGGTTGATGTACCTGTAATAAAGGAAGGGAACATAATCTACGAATGCAGAATAGTATATAAGCACGTCATAGACCAGACTGTACTTCATGACGACCTTAAATCCACATCCTATATGGACGGCGATTATCACACAATATACTACGGGGAGATCCTTGAGTGCTACCTCATGGACTAGACTATGATATTTGATACCCATTTCCATACGGAATTCAGTTTTGATTCAGAAGAGAAAATAGAAAGTTATATTGAGAAGGCTGAAGAACTCGGCATAGGACTTACCGTCACTGACCACCTAGATAAAAACCTCAATAACCCGGGATTCAGTTTCTACAGGGACTTTGATCCTGATCTTTACAGGGAAACCTACGGTCCCCTAAGAAATGAAAAGCTGTTCCTCGGAATAGAATGCGGTATGGATCCTTTATACAGCGTTGAATCACTGGAATTTATCAGTAAGGTGGAACCTGATTTTGTAATAGGTTCTGTCCATACACTGTATGGAAAAGACATATACGGCAGAGAAAACTATGAAAATATGACAAGGGAAGAATTCTACCGAAAGTATTTCAGATTCATGCTCGAATGTTTAAAGACCCATGAATATATAAATTCCCTCGGTCACATCGATTATCCTGCAAGGTACAATCCATATGAAAACCAGGGATTCACATTTACAGAATTCAGGGAAGAAATGACTCCTATATTTGAATTTCTAAAAGACAGGGATATGGCACTTGAACTCAATATCAGAAGATTCAGGAATATTGAATTAAGGGAAGAATTAAAGGATATATATTTGGGATTCAAAGAGTGCGGAGGAAAGTTTGTAACTCTTGGAACAGATTCCCACGTAAGTTCCAATATAGGGGAACTTCTTCCCGATGCCGACAGATTCATAAGAGACATCGGTTTATCTCCGGTCCACTATGAAAAAGGGAAACCTGTAACAGACAGTTAAAATAATATGTCCTTCTGCATGATATAATCATCTTGCAGGAGGGCTTGTTTTTATGGATTTACTGGTAGTAAGACACGGAGAGACAGTTGCAAATACATTGAACCACTACTACGGGTTTACAGATTCTCCCGTCACGGAAAAAGGACGGATACAGGCAGAAGCTGCCGGAACCGCAGTAAAAAGGATGGGATATAAACCCGATGAAATATACATTTCCCAGAGAAAGAGAACCCGTGAGACTTTAAAACTAATGGGATTTGATCCGGATAAAGCCCATGTTGATCCAAGGATCAACGAGCAGAATATGGGGATATTTGAAAATAAGAAATACGGTGAAATTGAAAAGCAGTTTCCGGAGTATTTTAAACTCTGGAATGATGACTTCCTTCACTACAGAATGCCCGAAGGTGAATCAAGAATTGAGATGTATAAAAGAGTAAAGAGCTTTTTCAAGGATATGGTTAAACTATACGGTAAAACCGACAAGAAAATTCTCATTGTTTGCCACGGCGGGGTAATGAATTCATTCTATACCTACTTAATCGGAGAAAACTTCGATGAGAGTTATTCTGCCTATTTTGGTAACTGCTCGATGCTGAAGGTAAGTCTAATGTCGGAAAAACTCGTAATTCAGTCACTTATCACAGCAGAAGAATTCGTGGCAGCAATGAATTTCAAAGATTAACCCAATTTTAATATAAATATATTTACATAATAATTACGGTTATTTGATTTATTGTAAACCTGGATCTAATGCTTCTTTCCAAGTAATTTATAAACCAGACTTTTATATCAGTCTATAATCAAGGTATTTTGGTTTATGTTTTTAATCTCATAAAAATCAAAGCTCAGGCAAATCAAAACTCAGGAAAACAATACTCAGAATAATCCACAATTATTATTGGAACGGAGTGCCATGGCAAAAATAATACTCGTTACCGGAGGACAAAGATCCGGTAAATCTTCTTTTTCCGAAAAGCTTCTTGAAAGGCGTGACGATGTCCTTTATATCGCAACCGCTGTCAGAACCGACAGGGAAATGGAAGAAAGGATAAAAAGACACAGACAGATGCGCAACAGTAAGTGGGAAACCCTTGAAGGTTTTAAAAATCTCGGTGTTGGAATAAAAGAATCGGGGAGAAAATTCATTCTTCTCGATTGTGTGACCAATATGGTCTCAAATCTAATATTCACCTCGGAAGATCTGAAGGACATAGATCCTGATGAACTGAAACTTGATAAGGATGAAAAAGACAGATTATATTCTGAAATCAAAAGTCTGTTTGAAGAGATTATAGAAGCTGTCAGAAATACCGAAAGTGAAATAATTTTTGTATCCAATGAAGTAGGGATGGGACTTGTTTCTGAATATCCCCTGGGAAGGCTCTTTACAGATTTTGCAGGTTTTATAAACCAGTATATAGCCTCAGTTTCCGATGAAGTATACTTTATGGTTTCAGGAATTCCGGTGAAGATAAAATGATAAATACATTTCTTCTTTTATTTCAGTTTTTTACGAGAATTCCAGTAAATAAGACGCTCGATTACACCCCTGAAAGTTTTGAAAAGAGCAGCCGCCTTCTTGTACTCTTTGGATTTCTTACAGGAATTCCCCTGTATCTTCTTATATACGGTGCATCACTCATAAAGGAAAATGCATATATTACAGCGGCTCTTATTCTCCTTTTCTGGATAATAATGACGGGTGCATTTCACCTCGACGGATTAACTGATACTGCAGACGGATTCTTTTCTGGCCGGAGTAAGAATAAGATCCTTGAAATAATGAAGGATTCGAGGATCGGTTCCTACGGAGCAACAGCGCTTTTTCTCTGTCTTCTTATGAAATACATCATTATTTTAAAACTAATTCAGAATTCTTACCCTGAAGGTATTGTCCTTATAACAGGCGGAGGGAAATTGTCTCTTCTTCTGGCTGGATTTTTCGGGAAGAGGGCCAAGGAAATTTCCTCGGGGAATGTATTTATAGTAAAGGGATGGAAATTTAAAATACCATTGAGTGTCATTATTTTTATTCTTACGGGTATTCTCCTTGGAAATACAGTAAAAATTATTATCGGCACCGTCCTCCTTTTTATTTTTGTTTTTATCTTTTTAAATTTCGCCGACAGGACTGTCGGTGGGATTACAGGGGACAGTCTTGGCTTTTCTTCAGAAATCGGTGAATTAATCATTGGAATTTTACTCATCTGGGCTTAATATAGGATATGTACATTTGGTGAACTGCTAAATCGGTGTTGATTTGATTTTGGTTCAGGAAATAAAATGAAAAACAAAGGAGTCTTAAATGTCAGAATTCAGAAGCAACCCAAATTCAGACCTCGGAATAATCGCCCTTAACAGCTGCAGGGAATTAGGTGAGAGTGTAAACCACCACATAGTTGAAAAGCGTGAAAGAGAAGGCGGAAACTTTGACAAATACGGAAATCCCATAGACAGCTACCTTATCCACGCAGAACAGACCAGGTTCTCAAACGGTGAAGGAAAGGTAAAACTCGACGAATCCGTAAGGGGAAAAAACATATACATAATGGCTGACGTTTCGAATTACAACCTTAAGTACAGGATGTTCGGTCATGAAGTCATGATGGGACCGGATGAACACCTTCAGGATATCAAGAGGGTGTTATCTTCAATGAACGGACGTGCAAACAAGGTTACAGTTGTTATGCCTCTTTTGTATGCATCAAGGCAGCACAAGAAAAAATCAAGGGAATCCTTGGACTGTGCAATGGCACTTCAGGACCTTGAAAAACTTGGGGTTGATGAAGTCGTAACATTTGATGCCCACGATCCGACTATACAGAATGCTATCCCCCTTGTATCATTTTTAAACATCTATCCGACTCTTGAAATTTTAAAGCACTTCCTTTCAATGGAAAGCTGGCTGTTCAGTCCTGATGAAAAGCTCGTTGTCATTTCACCTGACACAGGAGCTATGGACAGGGCGATATACTATGCCGGAGTTTTAGGACTCGATGTGGGTCTTTTCTACAAGAGACGCGACCATTCAAAAGTTGTTAACGGAAAGAATCCCATAGTACAGCATGAATATATCGGAAGAGAAATCAAAGGACAGAACGTTCTCATAGTTGACGACATGATTGCTTCCGGAGAATCTGTTATAGATATAGCTGTGGAACTTAAAAAGAGGGGTGCAAAGAAAATATTCGTGGCATCTACTTTTGCATTCTTTACTGAAGGCGTTGAAAAGTTCAAGAAGTACTTTGAAGAAGGAATCATAGACAAGGTATTCTCCACAAATTTAAACTATGTGGATGAAGCCGTAAGAAATTCTGAATGGTTCTCACAGGCCGACCTTTCAGGTTACCTTGCAATGTTCATCGATTCACTTTCGAGGGATAAATCTGTATCAAAACTTCTCGATGCCACAGCAGGTATAAGGGAATTCCTCTTATCCCACGGATTCAATCCTGACGGAAGATACAAGTAAAAATGTGAATTTCTGTGACTATGGTATGATCATTACTGATTATACGGGAATGATTGTTCCGTAAAATCCTTTAAAGATTATTTCCATTGTTAAAAGATAATAGTATACTTAAGCAGTAAAAGTATTCCGGTTAAAAGACTGAGTCTGCTTTTTAAAATACTGAAAAATGATTAAGTACCTTTCAGTACAATTTCTTCAGAATAAGAAACCAGAAAGGGACTGAAATAAACTCAAAAGACTTTTAAGACAACAACTTAATATATACCGTCAGGTGCTTTGATTAAAGTTAAAAGGGAATGTGGATAAGCCACAGCAGCCCCCGCTACTGTAATTGCAGACGAAGCCGCCATACCACCGGAATTACCGGGAAGGGGCGGTCATGTGGATGAAGCAAAAGCCAGGAAACCTGCCAGACGGTCTCATGGATTTATTTTCGGGCGGAAAATTCTGATGTTTTATAAAGCAGCCCTTACGGCTGCTTTATATTTTTACAATATTATTCATATAATTATTTATATATTTGTTCCCGGATAATGGAGAGTTTTGTGGGGGAATATGATGCCAATAAATTCCCCTGATATCTTTCTCCGCTATAAAATAAAAGGACAACCAAATGAATAAAGAAGAAATTAAGGAAAAATTCCGTTTTAATCCTGAAAATTACAGGGAAGCCGGAAACAGTGATTTTGAACTGATCCTAAGTACAGTAAATTCAATTGTTCCACCTTCTGAAAAATTCATGGAAGAGGCAGCAGTATATTGCGACAGTCTGTGTAAACCCCTGGGATCCCTCGGGGTACTGGAAAACATGTATGTAAGGATATCGGGAATATTTGATGGGAAAATACCACGGAAATTCAAAAAAGCAGTAATAGTATATTCTGCCGACAACGGGATCTGTGAGGAGGGTATTTCTTCCAACCCGCAGGAAGTTACGGAGAGGATATGCCACAATATTCTTAAAGGTACTTCAGGGCTCTGCAGACTGTCGGAATTTTACGGAGCAGAGGTTTTTTTGGAAGATCTCGGAGTCATAAATGATATTGAAGGGCATACTGCGTACAAGATAAACAGGGGTTCCCGCAATTCTGCGGCAGGACCCGCCCTTACTTTGAATGAAGCCATTGAAGGTATAGCTGCAGGAATAAAAACAGCTGAAAAACTTATCAGAGATGGTTATAACCTTATCGGAGCCGGTGAAATGGGTGTCGGCAATACGGCAACATCAAGCACTGTACTATCTGTCATCACAGGGAACCGTTCAGAAACAACAACGGGTTACGGGTCAGGTCTTACAAAGGAAGACTACGGGAAAAAGATTGAAACTGTAAGAAAAGCTGCTGAAACGAATGCACCATATAAGGATGTCCTGGATGTCATGGCAAAAGTCGGGGGACTCGATATATGTGCAATGGCAGGTTGTTACCTTGCATGTGCCGCGAAAAAGATTCCATTCATCCTCGACGGGGTGATTTCCATGGCTGCCATGATGTGCGCTTCACTATTCAGTGAACAGGTAAAATCATATGGTTTTTCAAGTCACAGAACTGTGGAAAAAGGTGCAAGGCTGACTGAAGAACTGCTTGAAATCAATCCTCCTCTGGATCTTATGATGAGACTCGGGGAAGGATCAGGATGCCCGCCAGCAATGAACCTCATGGAGGCATCCGTATTTACTTTAGGATCCATGGCCACATTTGAAGATGTGGCTGTAGATAAAAATGATTACGTAGACATACGAAAAGGAGAAAAGAATCATGAAGAAAATGTTTAAGAACATCGTACTTTTACTTGCCCTCATGGTATTTGCCTTCACAGGCAATATATCAGCATCGGCTCTTTCATCTTCACAGGCTTCCAATACTTCCAATACTTCACAGGCCGGAGAAGTTATGGGAACCGTCTATCCATATGAATTCAGGTCCGGTGACAATACTGTTGTCATTGAAAGTGACCCGGAGAGGATAGTATCATTATCACCTACTTTCACAGAAGTTATATTTGCACTTGGTGAAGGCGGAAACCTTGTCGGAAGGACTGATTACTGTGATTACCCCGCTGAAACCAAGGATATTCCGTCTGTAGGATCTATGTCACAGCCATCCATTGAAAAAATCGTGGAACTGAAACCGGATGTAGTTTTCGTTTCATTCTTAAAGCCTGAAGTTACAGAACAGATTGAAAAGGCAGGAGTCAAGGTTATACAGATTCCTGCAGGGGATTCCTTCGAAGGTTCCTACAGAAATATGGAAGAAATCGGGAAGATCCTTGACAGAAATGAAGAAGCGAAAAAGATAACAGATGCAATAAAGACAAAAATTGAGGAAGTCAAAGAAAAGGTAGGGGCAGCTCCAAAGGTTACTGCCTACTACGTTGCAGGCTTTGGTGAAACAGGCGACTACACAGCAGGTGACAAGACATTTATAAACGACATTATTGATGCTGCCGGCGGAGACAATGTTGCAAAGGATTCAGAAGGCTGGAAGTACACTTCTGAAAAACTCATGGAAAAGAATCCTGAAATAGTATTTATAGGACAGATGGCAAAACTTGCCGATACATTCAAAGAAACAGAACCATATAAGAATCTCGATGCAGTTAAAAACGGCAAGGTTTTTGAAGTGGATGACAACCTTATAAACAGGGAAGGACCAAGGATGGGAGAAGCCGTTGAAATGATGGCGAAGGTATTCCACCCCGAACTTTTCAGATAACATACAATAACAACTGAGATAACCTTCATTAACCACCGGAGATTATTTCATAAAGATCTCTGTCGGTAAAATCAAAGTAAAATTTTGGGGAGGAACACCATGAAAATAAAAAGGAAGGGAAAAGGAACCCTGCTTCTTATGATGGTGTTCCTCCTTATTTTCGTTTCAGTTTTTTCAGTGTCGTGGGGAGATGTGAAAATACCCTTTAGGGAAACCTATTCCATACTGCTGAGGCTTCTTAAAAATTCAGTATTGGGTATTAGTGAAAAGAAAGGTTCCTGGGATACAATAATTTTCAATATAAGACTCCCGAGAATCCTTGCGGCAATAGCCGTGGGTATGGGTCTTTCTTCCGTCGGATGCGCATACCAGGGCATATTCAGAAACCCCATGGCAGACCCCTATATTCTCGGTATATCGTCCGGTGCAACTTTAGGTGCTGCAATAATGATAGTACTTGGAAAAGGAACTGTTTTTTCAGGGATAGGACCTGTAACTGCAGGGGCATTCACAGGAGCTCTTGTCACCACGATTCTCGTTTATCTCATCGCTTTAAAAGACAGAAAGATAGTTTCAGCCACCCTTCTCCTTTCAGGTGTCGCAGTAAGTTACCTCATCTCTGCCTTTGTTTCAATAATCCTTGCATTCAGTGAAAAGAATGTATCAAGGATTATTTACTGGACCATGGGTTCCCTTACAGGGTTATCCTACAGACAGATCTTTTTTATCCTTCCTTTTGTAATCGGAGGCTCCCTTGTCATCCGAAGATATGCGGATGAACTGGACATCATGTCCATAGGGGAAGATGCAGCAGTGACAATGGGCGTGGATACTGAAAAGGTTAAGAGAAACCTTCTTTTAGTATCATCACTTGTAGTTGCGGTATGTGTTTCATTTACAGGAGTAATTGGATTTGTAGGACTCATGGTCCCCCATGCCGCAAGACTCATTGCAGGACCCTCCCACAGGAAACTCATTCCTTTTTCCATGGTGACAGGAGCTTTATTCCTCGTTATTTCCGATACCGTGGCAAGATCACTTGTGGATTCTGCCGAACTTCCCATAGGGGCAGTCACTGCAGTTTTCGGAGCGCCATATTTCCTGTGGCTTCTTGCAGGTAAGGGGAGGAAAAAGTAATGTCCATTGAAGTTAAAAACGTAACCTTCGGATATGACAGTGACGAAGATATAATAGAAAACCTCTCAGTTACATTTAAAAAAGGCGAATTCACAGCAGTTTTAGGGCCCAACGGGTCAGGAAAAAGTACCCTTATGAAGGTGATCCTTGGAATTTTAAAAAAGGAAACAGGGAATATTACAGCGGACGGGAAAAATCTCGCAGAACTTACAAATACCCAGAGGGCACTTATGATATCCTACGTACCACAGACATCAGACCCGGACTACGGGTTTACCGTCGAGGAGACCGTATCCATGGGAAGGTATGCACATCACGGGAGATTCAAGACAAAATCGACGGAAGATATAAAAATTACAGCTGATTCAATGAAAAAAGCCGGCATTTACCATCTTAAAGACCGGAAAATCACAGAAATATCCGGGGGAGAAAGGCAAAGGGTAAATCTTGCAAGGGCATTCTGCCAGGAAGCTGAATATATCATACTCGATGAACCTGTAAACCACCTCGATGTAAGATATCAGGCTTCAGTACTTTCAGCCCTTAAGGATTCGGTTCCCCAAAAGACGGTAATAGCCGTGATGCACGATATAAACTTAACTTCCATGTTTTCAGAAAACACAGTCCTCATAAATGAAGGAAGGATAATGGCATCGGGGAAAACTTCAGAAGTACTCACCGGTGAAAATCTGAAAGAAGTTTTCGGCATGGATTTTAAAATCCTGACTGAGGGAGAAGAAAGGTTTTTCATTCCATCGGTTACACATACAGACTGATTTATCCTGATAAATGCAGCAGACCCTGATGAATCCTGAGGATTCTGATGAATCCATGTAAATCTGATATTCCAGATTATGATATTCGCATAAGCTGTTTCCGGTATTATCGAAACTGAAACAATTGTACATACCTAATGAAATTACACGCTGCGGCGTGTTTTTTCTTTTAAGACCGACTCCGAAAAGACAAATTGGTGGATAATCTGGTAAGGCTTAAATTTTCATTCTGTGGAAAAAGAAGAGTCAGTGAAGTATAGTGTAATGAGTATATAAATCTAAAAAGGGGGTTTTCTTTATGGAACCATTGGCATCGAGGATAAGACCTTCTACAATGGATGAAGTCATCGGGCAGGAACAGATACTGGGAAAGGGAAAACTTCTCTCTTCAATGATAAAATCGGGAAAGCTCATGAATATGATATTCTATGGGCCTCCCGGTACCGGAAAGACGACCGTTGCAAGGCTTCTTGCTGAATATACAGACCTTAAGTTTGTAAGCCTCAATGCATCCGTAGACAGCTTGAAAGATGTAAGGGAAGCTGTGGAATCGGCAGATACCCTTATGGGCTACAGCGGCATTATCCTATATATCGATGAAATACATATGATGAACAAGAGAAACCAGCAGGTATTACTAGACTACATTGAAGACGGAAGAGTGATTCTTGTGGGCGCGACTACGGAAAATCCTCACTTTGCCGTCTTCAGGGCTCTTGTTTCAAGGTGTATCATCGTTGAATTCAAACCACTTTCTTCTTCTGATATAAAAAAGGGAATCCTCAATGGAGTGAAACTCCTGGAGGCTGAAAACGGACTTGAAAAATTAAGTATTGAGCCGGATTTACTCAGTTATCTCTCGGAAATGGCAGGCGGAGATATGAGGGGCGCACTTTCAAGGCTTGAAGTTTTATTTATTTCGGTTTTCCACGGAGGAGAAAAGGAACTTAAATTAAAAAAATCTGAAGCTGAGGATATTCTCGGAGTAAGGATAATGGATTTTGATACAGATGGTGATGTCCATTTTGATATACTCTCGGCATTCCATAAATCTGTAAGGGGTTCGGATCCCGATGCGGCTTTAATCTATATGGCGATGATGTTAAAGGGAGGGGATCTCATATCCATTTCAAGAAGACTCCTTGCCATAGCTTCTGAAGACATAGGACTTGCCCATCCGACGGCAGTAACCGTAGTCAAGGCATGTGTGGATTCAGCACTGCAGCTCGGACTTCCCGAGGCAAAGCTGCCGATAGCACAGGCCACTATATTTCTTGCAACAGCTCCTAAATCAAACAGCGCATACCTTGCAATAAATGCTGCAATGGAAGCCCTCGACAGTAAAAACCCAGGTGAGATACCACCGTTTTTAAGGGACAGCCACTACACCGGAGCAAAGTCTTTAGGCAGGGGTATTGGTTATAAATATCCCCATACCTACAAAAACCACTGGGTTTCTCAGGAATATATGCCATCAGGTTATAGGGGAATGAAATTCTATGAACCTAGTGACAATAAACTGGAGAAACTCTCTGAAGAATACTGGAATGCAGTAAAAGGGGAAAAGAATGAAGGGAAATAGATCCTCATTCATCTGAAAATGAATTTTTTAATCATCGAAAACAGTACTTTTTAGATATTTTTTTCATCTGACTATATCCTCTTTTTAAGCAGTCATCAGTGGTTTCAAAGTTGACAGAATAGCTCTGAATTGGTATTATTTATACATAAAAATAACAGGAGCGGATGATGTATGAAACTATCCACTAAAGGAAAATACGGCGTCAAGGCCATGGTGGATTTAGCCATCCATCAGAATGAAAACCCCGTTTCCATAAAGAGCATATCAAGAAGGCAGAATATCAGTGAATACTATCTTGAACAGCTCTTTGCTCCTTTAAGAAGGGCAAATGTGATAAAGAGTATAAGGGGAGCACAGGGAGGTTACATTCTCAATGAAGAACCGCAGAATATAACGGTTCTTGACATTATGAACATCCTTGAAGGACCCGTGGAAATATCTGAATGTCTCGACAGGAACGACTGCACCAATATAGACTGCTGTGCCACAAGGACGGTCTGGAAGAAACTGAAGGACTCCATCGACGATGTCATGGAATCCATAACACTAAAGGATATACTGGACGACTACTACAGTATGGGAAACAACGTATCCGGGGGGATACTGATAAAGGGGGATAAGAATGGAAGGCAAGAAGATAATCTATCTTGACAATGCTGCCACGACGAGGATGAGGGAAGAGGTAAGACTTTCAATGGTACCATATTTTGAAGAGTATTACTTTAATCCGTCATCCATTTATTCTGCCTCAAGGACAGCAAAATCTGCCCTTGATACGGCGAGAGCCCAGGTTGCAAAAGTATTGAACTGCAGTCCTGATGAAGTCTATTTCACAGGCGGAGGTTCTGAAGCCGACAACTGGGCGATTAAGGGCATTGCCTTCAAGATGAAAGACAAAGGCAGACACATTATCACTACCAAAATTGAACACCACGCAGTTCTCCATACCTGTGAATGGCTTGAAAAGCAGGGGTTTGAAGTAACATACCTCGATGTGGATGAAGAAGGTTTTGTGACAGCGGATGAGGTTGAAAAGGCTCTCAGAGACGATACGATTTTAGTATCCATTATGACAGCAAACAACGAAATAGGAACCATAGAACCCATTGCTGAAATAGGAAAAATCCTCCGTGAAAAGAAGGTGCTTTTCCATACTGATGCAGTGCAGGCGATAGGACAGATAAAAGTAGATGTTAAGGAAATGAATGTCGATATGCTGTCCCTTTCAGGACATAAGTTCAATGGTCCCAAGGGAGTCGGCGTCCTCTATATCAAAAAGGGAGTGAGAATCGATAATCTCATTTCAGGCGGCGGACAGGAAAGAGGAAGACGTGCAGGTACTGAGAATGTACCAGGTATCGTCGGCCTTGGAAAGGCAATTGAAATTGCGGGAAATGAACTTGAAGAACATGCTGCAAGAATGACTGCATTAAGGGACAGACTCACCGAAGGTCTTCTTAAAATCCCATATACCATGCTGAATGGTCCAAAAGGCGATAAAAGACTTCCGAACAATGTTAATGTAATATTTGAATTCATCGAAGGAGAAGGAATACTCTTAAATCTCGATTTTGAAGGAATATGCGGTTCGTCAGGATCAGCTTGTACATCAGGTTCCCTTGATCCATCGCATGTACTTCTTGCAATAGGAAGACCCCATGAACTGGCACACGGTTCATTAAGGCTGTCCCTTGGGGATTTCAACGATGAATCCGATGTTGATAAAGCAATTGAAGTTCTGCCCGAAATAATTGAAAGGCTGAGAAGCTATTCGCCTCTCTGGCTCAACCATCTCAAAGGAGGAAAATAATTATGATTTACAGTCCGAAAGTAATGGATCATTTCAGAAATCCGAGAAACGTAGGTGAAATGGAAAATCCTTCAGCGGTGGGGGAAGTCGGTAATGCAAAATGCGGCGACATAATGAGAATATACTTAAAGGTTGAAGACAACATCATAAAGGATGTCAAGTTCATGACATACGGATGCGGTTCAGCCATAGCATCTTCTTCCATGGCAACTGAGCTTATAAAGGGAAAGACACTTGAGGAAGCATGGGAACTCACCAACAAGGCAGTTGCTGAAGCCCTTGAAGGTCTTCCTCCGATAAAGATGCACTGCTCTGTACTTGCTGAAGATGCAATACATATTGCCATCAATGAATACAGAAAATCCCAGGGATTAAAGCCATGGGATTACGAAGAATCAGATCACGACCATGAACATGAAAAGGCTGTGGAAGAATAAACTATCCATACATCATAAAAGTTCCAAGTATAAATAAAAAACATAATATTTATAAGACAGAAAATGAACTGTCAGACAAAGAAGTATAAATAAAAAATAATAAGAAAGACAAGGATAAAACCATGAAGAAGAAAGTTGTTCTGGGTATGTCAGGCGGCGTTGATTCTTCCGTGGCAGCATATTTATTAAAGGAAGCCGGGTACGATGTCATAGGTATCACCATGCAGATCTGGCAGGAAAATAATGAATTCACAGAAAGGGAAGGCGGATGCTGTTCCCTTTCCGCTGTTAATGACGCAAGAATCGTGGCAGATAAACTCGGCATTCCATATTACGTAATGAATTTCAGGGAAGTATTCAAAGAAAAGGTAATAGACTATTTCATTGATGATTACCTTGAAGGAAGTACTCCAAATCCATGCATAGCATGCAACAGATACATCAAATTCGATGAACTGATGAGAAGGGCAATGGCACTTGGTGCGGATTATGTAGCAACCGGACACTATGCGAGGATTTTTGAAGAAAACGGCAGGTATATCCTTGAAAAAGCAGAGGATGACCATAAGGACCAGACCTATGCACTTTATAACCTCACACAGGAACAGTTAAAAAGAACTCTAATGCCCTGCGGTGAATACCATAAGGATAAAATAAGGGAAATTGCAAAGGAAATCGGTCTTTACGTCCATGACAAGAAAGATTCCCAGGACATCTGTTTCGTGGAAGACGGAAACCACGGAAACTTCGTCTATTCCATGGTTCCCATGAAGAAAAACCCTGGAAACTTTGTCGACAGAAAAGGAAATGTCCTGGGGCAGCATAAAGGGATAGCCTTTTATACCATCGGACAGAGAAAAGGACTTGGACTTGCACTGGGAACTCCTGTTTTTGTAATGGACATAAGAAAAGATACCAATGAAGTTGTAATAGGCACTGATGAGGATTTAAGGAGCAACGGTCTTATTGCGGATGAACTGAACTTCATAACGGTTCCTGAGATTACTGAACCCGTAAGGCTCACAGGTAAAATAAGATACGCTGCAAAGCCTTCACCCTGCACCGCCTCCATGACAGAAGACGGCAGAATGAAAGTTGTGTTCGACGAAAAGCAGAGAGCCATAACAAAGGGACAGTCCATCGTCCTCTATGACGGCAACAGGGTATTCGGCGGAGGAACCATCAGGGAAATAATAAAAGACTGATGATTTCACCCGGGTTTTTAAGCGATATTTAATAAATCAAACTTTATAAAGATATTTATTTTAAAAATCACACATAGGAGAATCAAGATTCTCCTATGTGTGATTTTTTTGATGGTTTTTAATGGTTTTTAATGAGTTCCTGAAGAATATTATTAAACCCAGTCTGGTTAACCTTTAAGTTTTTTACGGAATAAAAATTTAACTGACTTTATAATGAGTATTCCGGTAAGTGCCGTCATGACTATTGCGACTCCTGGTTTCAGACCATAGTGGTATGACAGAGTAATGCCCGCAGTCATGAAGATGATTCCTGATACCACAGAGACCAGATAAGTACTTTTATATCCGCTGCACAGTGTAAGAGCTGTTCCCACGGGAAGTATGATGAGAGATGTTACCATCAGTGCCCCGTTATTTTACATGAAACACCTATGGTCACTGCTGAAAGTAACCTTGTGGATGATCTTCTCTTTGATGATTAAGAATATGCAGATGACAGGACAATGTCCCTCGACAAGGAATTCAAGGAAGAACTAAAAAACGGTCCTGAAGAACAGTTTTAATATCACTCAACTGTATAAGTAATACTTCCAGCTGAGTAAGTAATACTTCAGGAACAGCAAAAAAATGTGTACCGGGCAGATCTTCTGCCCGGTATTTACGCGGTTTTTTCTCATGGAAGGTGCGTTTTCAGGCGAAAGTGCTGAAAGTTCCCTGTATATTCTTTCAGCAAAGATTTTGGCACTGGTGAGTGATATGAATGTATGCGGGTCGACGGCAGTATTTACAGAAGGTTTTTCCTTTAAAACTTCTTCTTCGAGAACCACATCATTCCTTTCTTCATCTGATAAAAACCAGGACAGGACATCTGAAGAAACTCTGTCGGTAAATACCGTGTAGCTTCCGTCTTCAGGTATTTCAAAGGAAATGAGGCCACTTTCATGACCCATCTTAAAGTTATATACTTCCCCTGAAGTCACTCTGATGGTTTCTTCCTTACCTTCCTTTTCCATGATCTTTTTACCTTCATCTTCTTTTCCTTTTCCGTCTTTTAAAAAGGCCATTCTCATTATCTTTTCATGCGTATGGCCAAAATCAATCCGGTATTTTTCTTTTCTGAAATTTCCGGAAGCCATATAGCTGAATTCGCCTTTTCCTGCAGCACCTTCTGATGTCAGAAGATCAAGGCCTTCACTGAGGTCGAGTATCTTAACTTCAGGCACAGATGACTTGATATCAGGAAGCCAGAATTCAAGATTTGCTCCGTTGACTATGAAAAGATCAGCATCTGTAAGATTTTTAATATCCCTCGCCGAAGGTTCCCAGTGGTGGGCTTCCTTGTCTTCGGGCATGAATGTCCTTATTTCGAAAAAATCCCCTCCGACAGTCTCTGCAATGTTTTTTACCGGGAAAAAAGATGTGTATATTATCTTTTTTTCCGTAGCACCCAATGTCTGGCTTGCATTTTTATCTTCTGTATTTTGTCCCTGTGAATCATTCACTTTTTCTTCCGCCCCAGTTTTTTTATTCTCTGTATTATTTCCGTTTTTGAAGGAAACCAGGGAAAAAAGGGTTGCTGCAATGAATTAGAGAGCAGTCAGAAGGGTGATTATTCTGTTCTTTTTACTTGTCATATCTACATACCTCCCCGTAAATTTATTATTAAGAGTATTTTTCAGGTTACATTTCAGATTATTTTTCGGTATTTCAGAGTATTTTTCAGGTTATTTTTTAAAGAATAAATCTGTTGATTTATATTTTTTTATTCTTTTTAAAAAATAATGCCGCTCCGAAATTATTTCAGAGGAGCAATATTTTCTGTCCTATTCGGCTATTTCATCTGCTATCTGCTGTGCTGTAGCTGACGGATCTATAAAAGTGGGGAACCATCCTTCTTTTTTCATGAGTTCTTCTGCTGATTCACTGCCATACCTTGCATGGAAATGGATAAGACCGTCACCGTGTACTTTCATGAATAAAAAAGTCTTATACTCTTCCGGTGCATCTTCGGACGTAAATACGTACCATTCGGTCTTTGTCTTGTCATCCGTCATATTTTCAACGAATGTATATTTTCCCTTTGCTTTTTCCTTTCCTCCGTCCTTTTCTGATTTATCGAGGAAAGATATTGTATCACCCATTACATTAAGTGCTGCAATGTCGGATTTTTTCTTTTCCCTGTACTTTTCTTCAGCCTTTTCAGGAGTAAGACTTTCTTTTTCCGCAAGTTTTTCAAATGCAGGTTTTACATCCTTATCATCAAAGTAGATGTTGATGTTGTTCCAGGTACCTTTCCAGCCTTCGAGGGAAGTAACTTCAGCGTTCTTTTTTTCTTCCTCAGCTTTCTTTATCCTGTCTTTCAGAGCTTCCTTTACAGTTTCAGCGGATATATCCTCTCTTACGACAGTAGGCCACCAGTCTTCGTTTTTAAGTGCTTCTTCAATGTCGTCCTTTGCATATTTGAAATGTACATGGGGCATTACCTTGCCGTGCTCCTCCATGAGTGCAAATATACCGTGTTCAGCATCGGGATTTTCTGATCTGAAGAAGAACCAGTGTCTGTCTCCCTTGGGGCCTTTGACAACTTCTTCCTTTTAAAATCTGAATTTTTCGGCAACAGGTTCCTTGTCCTTGTTTTCTCCGTCCATGAATGCATCCTTATAGAGAATCAGTGAATCCTCTGTCACTTTAAAACCGTTGAAGTCCATTTTATATTGACTTTCATATTCCTTCATAAGGTCTTCAGGCGACATTCGCTTTGCCTTTGCAAGTTCATCAATGAGAGGTTTCATCTCATCCATTGTGTAGTAGGCATAGATATTGTTCCATTTTTCCATCCAGGGGAGAGGTCATTTATCTCCTTTTTCATCTCCTGTGCCTGTGATGATGCAGCATATACCTGGGTATATGAAGGACAAATCATTATTATGGATGCTGCTGCTGCCGCAGCTGTTATTCTCTTTACGTTTCTCATGGAAACACCTCCTGTGTTATTTATTTCACCCTAATCCTATCAGTCATAAATCGACAATGCAAATGATTATTGCTATTAGTTGAAATGCAAAACTGAATAAAATGAACGTATAA
>JBDHVQ010000003.1:0-28794 GCA_039809845.1 Clostridiaceae bacterium
CCGTCCTTTTCTTCCAGGATTATTTCAACTTCCCTGTCATCTCCAAGTTTATATTCGATTCTTCAGGATAATTAATTTCTGTATAATATCCTTCGTATTCAAAGCTGTGTTCCCCATCGGGGTCTTTAAAAGCAATAATCAGCTTTCCTCCGGGAGTAAGTTCGCTGTATGCATAGGGTGTTGTCCAGCCGGGTGATGCGCTGTACCAGTTTACAAGTTCATCGCCATCGGTAAAAACATTGAATACTCTTTCAATATCTCCTTTAACCGTTTCTTTTACTGTAAGTCTGTTATCCATATTTCCACTTCTTTTTGGTTTGATCCATTCTTTTTTGAATAGTAGCATGAAGATTCGTTAGGTTGTATTAATTTAGTCTGAACAATAAGATGAACTAAATGGATTTTTTTGATTTTATAGAATTAAAAAAACAGGGAAACATGAAATTCCAAAATATGGATTTTATGCTACCCCGTTTAAAAAAATATATCTGAATCAATTTTTAAAACAAGTCAGACTATTATCTGTTATTGGCTGAATTGAATTAATTCGGCTTGGTATAACGTTCTCTGTAATCTGAACTTGATGATGGGGTTGTGTTGGGATCTACTTCAACACCTGTAGATTTTGAAGTATCGGGAATAATTTTCTCTTCTTTATTATTTCTTGTAACCAAGAATCATTGTTTTTCATTAATTGTTACAGGAAGCAGAAGGTATTCCTATTCGTAAACCGGCCTTATAATAGGATCTGTCAGCATTCCGAATTCAAAATTCTGAATTGGGAACATAGTATTTTCAAATACAATCTCATTCCTGGATAGGCCTTCGGAAGAATTTCTGTATAGATTGACAGGTAAAAACTTTCCGTCTTCTCCTTCAATAAAACCTGAAGAATTCATTCCGAAGTAATAATCCGCTGGAGTAAAGCTCATAATCTCTTTGGTTGTAACCTTTCCTGATTGGTCAGTAATAACAGCAAAATCTAATTTCTGGTTTTCTCTTGATTCCTTTAAACTTTTCAGTCTTTCGATGGAATTTTTAAGATTTTCAATATCTCCTGAATTTCTTACTGTAATATTTAAATCTGAACGGTAAGGCGGAGCATCTGAAGGCCCTACTTCCGGAAATGCCATCAAGTTTTTGATGGAATAAAATGAAGCATCCTATCACCCGCTGATGCCGCCTTTATACCGCCAGGTTTCTGACCTTCAGTCTCCATATATTCAAATCCTTTAAGCATCCTGTCCAGGTATTTCTGTCCCTCCGTGCGGTTTTTTTCAATATATGGATTTAAGTAAGAGACAATTTCATCATCGGTCATTTTTTGAATAGTCTCCAAGTGTTTTTTCAGTATCTGCCTCTGCATTGGGAAGCATGGAATAATTAAACTGGGAGAACTTTCCGTTTTCGAAAATAAATATTTCTTGAGGAAGGGTATCCATTCCGTAAGGTTTATCTTTTGTACTGGAGAGAAAATACCAGATCCGTCTTTCCGGTGCTCTGAATGCCTCACTGAGGGAAACTTCTTTGAGCTTCGCATCATTGTTATCAGAAGGCTTGTTTGAATCGTCCGAGGTTTGGCTGAATCTGCTGTTGTTTTCGCAGGAGAAGAAGTATTACAGGAAGTTAAAAGAACAGCATTCAGTATAAGAGATGATAAAATAACACCTTTTTTCATTTGAACCCTTCTTAAATTTAGTTAAGATATAAGACGAATATAATATTTTATTAGTTATCATCAATACAATTCTTTTATTTAATTATTTTTATAAACTATATTCTATTAATGTTTATAAAATATATGACCGTTTATCGGTCGAATTATCCCATGATATACATTCATTATTATCATATAGCCTCTGACAATTACAGTTCTTAATAAATGTAGCTGAGTTTTTTACACATAATCAATTTTTAAGTGAATCTTTATGTTTTATTTCGTGCTTCCCTGATATAGTTACTATTAAGGTTGGCCATGTGCGATTCATAAGTTTAACCGGTAAAAATCAAAAACCCTGTGTATCTTTATATTTTATCGATACACAGGGTTTTGTTTCCGTTCAGTCATTTATTCTTGATGTCTATTCAATTACTTCTCTTCTGACAATTCTGTTTCGGCGAGTTTTCCGGTCTCGGTATCTATACCAAGACCTTCAAATGCCATGTCGAGCATCTTATCCCTGTTTTCCTTAGAAAGGGAGGAGTAGAAGATTATTTCATCACCGGGATCCATCTGCAGTTCATCCCTTATCATATTCTGATTTTTCTTTATCTCATTTCTCTTTAACTTATCGAGTTTGGTTCCTATAATAAGGCATGGTATCTGGCAGGCCTTGATGTAGTTGTACATCATCTTGTCGTCTGCCGTGGGTTTATGTCTTGAATCCACGAGGAGTATCAGTTTTTTTATATTATCCCTGGTTCCAAGGTATTCTTCCATGATTTTTCCGAAGTTTTCAATTTCTGAATGGGATACTTTGGCATATCCGTATCCCGGAAGATCCACAAGGTATACGCTGTCGTTAAGAATAAAGAAATTTACTAGTCTTGTTCTGCCTGGTGTATTGGAAACTCTTGCGAGTGCTTTTCTACCTGTGATTGAATTTATTATTGATGATTTTCCAACGTTTGAACGTCCGCAGAATGCGATTTCCGGAAGGTTTCCTTCAGGATACTGGGATGATTTAGCAGCTGAAGTTAAAAATTCTGATTTAATTATCTTCATTTTGTTTCACCGGTTTCCATTATCGCTTCTTTAATGACTTCATCAATTCTTGAAACCGGAACAAATTCAAGTTCCTTTTTCACAGTTTCAGGAATCTTTTCAGTATCAGGAACATTCTTTTCAGGTATTATTATCTTTTTGATTCCTGCCCTGTATGCCGACATGGCTTTTTCCCTGAGGCCTCCTATTGGGAGGACACGGCCTGTAAGGGTAACTTCACCTGTCATCGCAACTTCGTGTGATACAGGCTTTCCTGACAGTGCTGAAATTATGGCAGTTGTCATTGTTATACCTGCAGAAGGTCCGTCCTTTGGTGTTGCGCCTTCAGGTACGTGAACGTGGATGTCTTTGGTTTTGTAGAAATCATGGGGAACTTTAAGTTCTTCTGCATACCTTCTGATATATGAATATGCAGCCCTTGCGGATTCCTTCATGACATCACCAAGAGATCCTGTAAGTTCGAGTTTTCCTGTACCTTCCATGACCTGCACTTCTATGGGCAGGATATCACCGCCGTAGGCTGTCCATGCAAGACCTGTTGCAACTCCAACCTTATCTTCCTCATCTGCCTTGTCGTACTGGAATCTTGGGTGTCCGAGGTATGCCCTCACCGTCTTGTCATTTATGGTCATTGTCTTTCTCGATTTTTCGAGCATTTCGGCCAAAGCCTTTCTTATAACTGACGCAATCCTTCTTTCGAGCTGCCTCACTCCGGCTTCCAAGGTATATCCGTCGATGATGCTTCTTATGGCGCCATCCTGGAATCTGATTTCTTTTTTTAGAAGTCCGTGTTCCCTCAGCTGTTTTGGTATGAGATGAAGTTTTGCAATCGAGAGTTTTTCTTCGTAGGTATAACCCGGAACTTCAATTACTTCCATCCTGTCAAGGAGCGGTCCCGGTATTGTATCGAGGGAATTTGCCGTCGTTATGAACATGACGTTGCTAAGATCATATTCAAGTTCAAGATAATGATCCCTGAATGTTGAATTCTGCTCTGAATCGAGAACTTCAAGGAGTGCATCGGCTGGGTCTCCCCTGAAGTCGTTACTCATCTTGTCTATTTCATCGAGGAGAAAAAGTGGATTTGAACTCTTTGCCTGTTTCATTCCGTAGATGATTCTTCCGGGAATTGCACCTAAATATGTCTTTCTGTGACCCCTTATCTCAGCTTCATCCCTCACTCCGCCGAGGCTCATCCTTACAAAGTTCCGGTTTACAGCCTTAGCGATTGATTTAGCTATGGAAGTCTTTCCGACTCCAGGAGGTCCCACAAGACATATTATCGGTCCCTTGATGCTGTTCTTCATGGATTTTACAGCGAGATATTCAATAATCCTGTCCTTGACTTCCTTAAGTCCGTAATGCTCCTCATCGAGGACATTTCTTGCTATCACTATATCGTTATTGTCATCGGTGATTTTATTCCAGGGCAGATCCAGTATCCAGTCGATATAAGTTCTTATAATTCCGCCTTCGGAAGAATAAGGTCCTGAATTTTTTAGTCTTTCAAGTTCGTGGTTTACCCTGTCCTTTGCTTCCTTAGGAAGTTTTGCCTTTTCTATCTTCTTTTTGTAATCAGATATTTCTTCCGATGATTCATCGCCTTCACCGAGTTCTTCCTGAATAGCCCGGAGCTGTTCCCTTAAGTAATATTCCCTCTGGGTCTTGTCTATTGAAGACTTTACCTTTGATCCTATCTTTCTTTCGATCTTTAATATTTCAAGTTCGTTTTTTAAAAACACGAGGAGCTTTTCAAGTCTCTTCTTTAAAGATACAGTTTCAAGGAGCTGCTGTTTTTCTTCTGTCTTCAGTGTCATATAGGAAGATACCATGTCGGCAAACCCCTGTGTATCTCCTGTCTCATCCATGGCAAAGAGTGTTTCAGGCGGCATCGCAGAAGAAATCTTAATGAATTCATCAAACGATTCCTTGACTGATCTTACGAGAGCCTCTTCTTCTGCCTCTTTCAGGTCATTTACCGTTTCAAGAGGTTCAGTTTCAACCATGAAGAAGGGATCACTCTGTATTACTTTTTTAATTTCTGCCCTTTCCTTACCTTCAACAAGGACTCTTACCGTATTTCCCGGTAACTTAAGAAGCTGCCTTATATAGCAGACGGTACCCACTGTATAGATATCTTCAGGTGCCGGATCCTCAGTCCTTGCATCCTTCTGGGATGCGAGGAATACTTCCTGTCCTTTTAACATCGCTTCATCGAGGGCACTTATGGACCTGTCCCTTCCCACATCGAAATGAAGTACCATGTGAGGGAAAAGAGTAAGTCCCCTTAACGGTATCATGGGCAGACTTTTAATATTTTCCATTTTCTCTCCCTTAATTTATCAGGTATCAAAAAGGCACACCGTTTAAGTATGCCTTTTTCTCTTACCTGTGATTTTTATCTTTTCCTGTCTTTATCTTTAACGTTCAGCCTTTATGCAGATTCTTCCTTCGTTTCTTCATCGGAAAGTCTCTTTATAATTTCAGGCATCTTTGTCTTTACTGTCTCTTTTGTAATGACAATTCTTCCGATGTCTTCTTCAGAAGGAGCAGTAAACATGATTTCCCTTAAAATATCTTCGACGATGGATCTTAATCCCCTGGCTCCTGTGTTTCTCTCTATTGCAACTGATGCAATTTCCCTTAATGCATCATCCTGGAAGTCAAGTTCCATGCCGTCGAGTTCAAAGAGCTTTTCGTACTGTTTTACAAGTGAATTCTTGGGTTCCTTTAAAATCTTCACCAGTGCATCTTCGTCGAGCTGATCCAGGGTCACTGTTATTGGAAGTCTTCCCACAAATTCAGGGATGAGACCGTATTTGATAAGGTCTCCGGGAAGCATCTGCCTCAGTGTTTCTCCGATCTTTCTGTCCTTTTTTGAAGTTACTTTTGATCCGAATCCCATGGCAGAAGAATTTACTCTTCTTCCTATGATTCCCTCAATTCCGTCAAATGCACCGCCGCAGATAAAGAGAATATTTGTAGTATCTATCTGCAGAAGTTCCTGATGGGGGTGTTTTCTTCCTCCCTGGGGCGGAACTGAAGCCGTAGTGCCTTCAAGTATCTTAAGAAGTGCCTGCTGTACACCTTCACCGGAAACATCCCTTGTAATTGAAACATTTTCGGATTTTCTTGAAATCTTGTCGATTTCATCTATGTACACAATGCCCCTCTGAGCCTTTTCAACGTCGTAATCAGCGTTCTGTATGAGTTTTAAAAGTATGTTTTCAACATCTTCACCAACATATCCTGCTTCAGTAAGAGTCGTTGCATCTGCAATTGCAAATGGAACTTTAAGAAGCTTTGCAAGGGTCTGGGCAAGGTATGTCTTTCCTGAACCTGTGGGTCCTATGAGAAGGACGTTGGACTTTGCAAGTTCAACATCGTCATCCCTTTTCTTTTCCTTTGAGTTGATCCTCTTGTAGTGGTTATAAACCGCAACTGCAAGGGTCTTCTTGGCATCTTCCTGTCCGATTACATATTCGTCGAGGTGTTCCTTGATCTGTTTTGGTCTCGGGAGTTCCTTAAGTTCAGTTTCTTCACCTGCTCCAAGTTCTTCTTCAATTATTTCAGAACACAGATCGATACATTCGTTGCATATATAGACTCCGGGGCCCTGCACAAGTCTTCTGACCTGATTCTGCGGCTTTCCGCAGAATGAACAGCGCACCTGGGTCTGATCTTCTTTTTTAGCCATAATTTACACCTCCATCGGGGATGCTATTTCCCGTCCTTTTCGTCCTTTACAGCAGAAGCATAGTTTTCTATCACCCTGTCTATAAGTCCGTATTCAACCGCTTCCTCTGCAGAGAAGAAGAAATCCCTCTCAACGTCTTTTCTTATCTGCTCCACACTCTTGCCTGTATTTTCAGCGATGAGTTTGATCATAATTTCCTTAGTCTTTAAGATTCTCCTCGCGTGGATTTCAATATCAGTTGCCTGTCCCTGGAATCCTCCGAGGGGCTGGTGCATCATTATTTCTGCGTTGGGAAGTGCAAATCTCTTTCCCTTTGTTCCTGCAGTCAGAAGGAACTGTCCCATTGACGCTGCAAGACCGACACAGATAGTAACAACGTCGGGCTTTATGTATTTCATCGTGTCGTATATCGCCATACCGGCAGTTATTGATCCTCCCGGTGAATTTATGTATATATAGATATCCTTGTCGGGGTCTTCACTCTGTAAAAAGAGGAGCTGTGCAACAACAAGGCTTGCCATCGCGTCATTTACTTCCCCTGAAAGCATTATAATCCTGTCTTTTAATAATCTTGAAAATATATCGTAGCTTCTTTCGCCTCTTGAGGTCTGTTCAACGACCATTGGTACAAGACTCATTTTAAATACCTCCGTAATGTTATTTCATTATCAGTTTCTTTTACTGCCTTCTGTGTCATCATCAAAATCACCTGACTTATTCTGAAATCTGTATCTTAAGTCTCATTTAACTCTAACAAAGTTTTAAAAGTCTTGAAGTCTTAAAAGTTTTGAAGTCTTGAAGTCTTGAAGTCTTGAAGTCTTGAAGTCTTGAAGTCTTGAAGAATATCAGCTTCTTAAGTTCAGATAGGTTTTTTCTGATCTTAGAAGATCAGAACCGATGACCAGTATGTTTTTTCCGTATCCCAGACAGAAAAAAATTTAAATTCTGACAGTATGATATGAAGTGCATGCTTTAAAACCGATGACTGAATCCCAGTTTCAGACATGGAATTTCTGCTGCCATTCATCTTTATATTATAACATATATTATTAATTTTATATTTAAATCCTTGTAATTTACTCGTATATAATTTTTTATAATCTGAAGCAAGTCGCGTATAAATAACCGTTATTTTGAATATTTATCAATTAATAATGAGTAAATTTAAAATAATGCCATGCAGATTTAGCTTTTTGATTCTTCCTAAAGGATTACACCTGTAAAATAATCTTTTTTTTTTATTTTATAACCGAAATGATATTTTTAGACACCAATGGATAACATTTGATATAGATCCCATGTTTAGTCAAATTCCACTGCATTTTTTATAATGTAAATGTATACCCGGAATAAACATGGGTGTTTTTGCAGGTGCAGCATATTTTTTTTATTTATACTGCACAAATTAAGCAGCGGAGGATTTTTTATGGAAGAGAACCAGAACCCCGAAATAGTAACCGTCACTGAAGTCATTGAAAAACCTGTGGAAAAAAAGCCGAGGTTCAGCTTCCCCACAGCTTTTACAGTGCTTTTCATAGTGCTGCTCCTTGCAACACTACTCACATGGATTGTACCTGCAGGTAAATTCAAGACCCTTACCTACGACAGTTCTGCAAAAGTATTTGTCGTGACTGACAAGGAAGGCAATACCGAAGACCTGCCGGCGGATCAGAAAACCCTGGATGAGAGAAAGATCTCCATAGGACTTGATTCATTCGTCAACGGTGAAATCAAAAAACCCATTGCGATACCGGGCACCTATGAAAGAATTCCCAATAATCCACAGGGATTCATTGATTTCATCAAGGCACCTGTAGAAGGTGTTGTAAATGCAATTGAAGTCATAGTATTTGTCCTCATACTCGGAGGAGTTATAGGTCTTGTAAATAAGACCGGTGCATTTGATGCAGGAATAACAGTACTTTCAAAGCTCGTAAAGGGAAAGGAATTCCTCCTTGTAGTAATAATATTCTCCCTTGTTGCCCTCGGTGGTACAACCTTTGGATTTGCAGAGGAAACCATAGCCTTTTACCCCATACTGATGCCCGTCTTTTTAGCTTCAGGTTTTGATGCGATGGTGGCAATTGCAACAATATACATGGGTTCATCCATAGGAACCATGTTTTCCACCACCAATCCATTTGCGACGGTTATAGCATCAAATGCAGCAGGTATAAGTTTTTCAACTGGAATGAACATGAGGATTATTTCTCTTGTATTGGGAAGTATAATAACCCTTTTATACATCTGGAACTATACGAGGAAAGTAAGAAAAGATCCCATGAAATCTGTTGTCTATGACGATATGGATGCTGTAAGGGCAAGATTTTTAAAATCCTCAAACGACGAAGCCGGCAGGGAATTCACTTTAAAGAAAAAGCTCATATTAATAATATTCGGCCTTGCCTTCCCGGTTATGGTCTGGGGAGTTGCAGGTCCCCAGGGCTGGTGGTTCCAGGAAATATCCGCACTCTTCCTCTTTGTCGGTATTGTGATCATGTTCCTTTCAGGACTTTCTGAAAAGGAAGCCGTGGGAACTTTCCTTCAGGGAGCATCTGAACTTGTATCAGTAGCCCTCATAATAGGAGTTGCCGGAGCCATAAACATCATCCTCGACAAGGGATCCATATCAGATACAATGCTCAACGCGACAGCAAATGCAGTTACAGGAATGAACGGCCTTGTCTTCATCGCCCTTCTTTTCGTACTCTTCAGCATCCTTGGAATTTTCATACCTTCCTCATCAGGACTTGCGACACTTTCAATGCCTATAGTCGCACCTCTTGCAGATGCAGTAAACATGGGAAGGGATGTGGTGGTTTCAGCGTACAACTACGGACAGGGCTGGATGGCGTTTATTACACCTACAGGGCTTATCCTTGCAACACTTGAAATGGCAGGAGTTACATACAACAAATGGCTTAAATTCATCATGCCCCTCATGGGAATCATGGGTGTATTCTCCATCATCATGATCTACCTTCAGACCATATTCAGATAGTATGCCTGTCCGGATAAATCATGTCAGGAAAATCAGTCATCTGAATTTCTGGATATCATTTACTGTATTGAAAGTCTTATAATCCATATGGGGAATACATTGAAGAAAGATGTTAACATTCCCCTTTTTCTTTATCCTTAAAGCGTTAGGCTCTATAATAATTATATTGATATACCATATTAATATTCACGGAGGAACACATAATGAACATCAAAGACAGATTTTTAAAGTACATTTCCATCGACACAAAGTCAGACCCAGAATCCGAAACCACCCCATCAACAAAAAAGCAGTTCGACCTTGCTGAACTTCTTTTATCAGAACTTAAGGAAATGGGATTAAAGGATGCGAGGATGGCTGACAACGGTTATGTATATGCAACTCTTCCCTCAAATACAGATAAAAAAGTCCCTGCCATAGGTTTTATATCCCACATGGATACAGCACCTGACCTTGACGGAAAGGTAGATAACCCTGTTATCACAGAATACAAGGGCGGAGACTTAAGATTAAGCGATAAGTATGTCATGACAGAGGAAGAATTCCCTGAACTTAAAGGTGTAATAGGAGAAACAATAATAACTTCCGACGGAACCACACTTTTAGGGGCAGATGACAAGGCCGGAATCGCAATAATCATGGATGCATGCCAGTATCTTATTGATCACCCTGAAATAAAACACGGAGACATGAAGATAGGATTTACTCCCGATGAAGAAATAGGAAGAGGAGCACTTAAATTCGACGTGGAAGGATTTAAAGCAGACTTCGCCTATACTCTCGACGGAGGACCATTGGGAGAACTTGAATACGAAAACTTCAACGCCGCTTCAGCTTCCCTTGAAATCCAGGGTAAGAATGTACATCCAGGTTCAGCCAAGAACGTAATGATCAATTCTCAGCTCATCGCCATGGAATTCAACGCAATGCTCCCCATAAACGAAAGACCTGAATACACTGAAGGATACGAAGGCTTCAGTCTTCTTACAGATATCAGCGGAACAGTGGACTTTTCAAAGATGGACTACATCATAAGAGATCACGACAGAAACCTCTTTGAAAAGAAAAAGGAAAACTTTAAAAAAGCTGCTGCATATTTAAATGACAAGTACGGCGATATAGTAAAACTCGAAATCAAAGACAGTTACAAGAACATGAGAGAAAAGATAGAAGACAGGATGGAAATCGTCGAACTTGCCAAAAAATCCATGGAAGAACTCGGAATAAAGCCTGACATAAAGGCAATAAGAGGCGGTACAGACGGAGCTACATTATCCTATATGGGACTTCCCTGTCCGAACCTTTTCGCAGGCGGCTACAACTTCCATTCAAGGTATGAATTCGTTCCACTGTCAACGATGGTAAAAGCTTCCGAACTCATAGTTAAAATCCTTGAAAATGCCGAAAAGGATGCAGAATAATGAAGTCAGATATTGAAAAGGTTCTGGAATATTTCCAGAACCTCAATAATATCCCGAGGGAATCAAAAAATGAAGGAAAAGTCATAGACTATCTCGAAAAATGGGCTGATGACAATAACTTTGAATCCCAGAGGGATGAAGCAGGAAATATAGTAATAAGAAAAGAAGCTTCGGATGGCTGCAGCGGTAAGGAAGGAGTAATCCTCCAGGGCCATGCTGACATGGTTGCAGAAAAAGAAGAAGGCAAAGAACATGACTTTAAAAAAGACCCCATCATCAATATAACCGAAGGTGATATCCTGAAAGCCGACAGGACAACCCTCGGGGCAGACAACGGCATTGCAGTTGCAATGGCCCAGGTTATATTTGAAGATAATACCCTTAAACATCCTTCCCTTGAACTTCTCGTTACCGTTGACGAAGAAACTGAAATGACAGGAGCTCTGAACCTCGGAGAAAATATGCTTAAGGGAAAATACCTTATAAACATAGATTCTGAAGAAGAAGGAATCCTCACCATGGGATCTGCAGGCGGAGAACTTCTGACTTTAAACCTGCCTTTTGAAAAGGAAGAAAACTTAAAAAACGCATACAGAATAATATTCTCAGGGTTCCCCGGCGGTCATTCAGGCATGATGATAAACGACAACAGGGGCAACATGATAAAGGTAATGGCTGAGTTTTTCAAAATCTTAAGTGAAAATCATAAAGTGAGACTTTCAGCCTTTGATTCCGGAACCAAGGACAACTCAATTCCAAGGGATGGATTCATAATACTTACAACTGACATGTCAGAGGAAGAAACAGAACACTTTGTTAAAGACACAGAAAAAAACCTCAGTCAGAAATTCAGTGTAAAAGACGGAAAACTTAAAATCACAGTTCAAAAAACAGATAGTCCTGAAAACTCAGTATCGGAAGAATCTTCGGAGAAACTTATGGATATGCTCCTTGAACTTCCCCATGGAGTTGTTTCCATGGAAAAGGCTGATGATAGTCTTGTGGAAACTTCAGCAAATCTTGCAATTTTAAAAACAGAAGAAAAAGATTTTAAGATTCAGCTTTCGACAAGAAGTTCAGTGGATCAGAAGATAAAGGACCTTAGAAATAAAGCTGCGGAAATTTCACGCACATTCGGAGCAGATTTTAAGGATTCAGGAGCATACCCGGGATGGGCATACAGGGAGGACTCACTCCTTCGCGATACTGTGCTGAAAACATACAAAGAAATTACGGGGAAAGATATGGAAACCATCATCATACACGCAGGTCTTGAATGCGGTGCCATAATGGAAAAATATCCCGACCTCGATGCAGTTTCCATAGGTCCTGATATAGAAGGTGCCCACACCCCCGGTGAGAAGATGAGTATTTCATCCGCCGAAAGAGTGCTGCACCACATCAGAATGGTCCTTCAGGATCTTTGCAGATAAGTCATGCCACCATAAATCCAGATTAACCCAGTATATTCTTTAGTCACAAAAGATCCCGGTGCTGAACTCATGGCACCGGGATACTTTGTAACTGTCAGCAAGATAGCTTTATATGGATCAAGTACGAAAAACAATAAATTTTAGACATAAGACATGTAATAAATTGTCTTCAGCCATCTGAAAATAAAAGATCAGAAGTCCTATAGTAAATAAACTACACCCCTGGTCTGCCATCAGAATCCGGTATGACAGAGGTGGAGTCTATCTTGTGATTAGGTTCATTTTTTTGATTTGAGGGTTGAACTATCTGCTATATTCCAAAGTCAATCCATTCTCGGGGAAGTTCTCTTATTTCTGAAATGAGGATGCTTTTAAAGTCATTGATTGCCCTGTCTGAAAATTTGTCCCATGTCCATTCTTCATCGAAGAAAACATTGTCTGCATGGGAAGTACCGGTCTTTTCGATGAGCCCGTTCTTTATCCTTAAATACCTCATCTTATCTTCAGAGGGTATCCTGAGGATAAATTCAGAGCCTCTTAATTTTCTGTCCATTTCATCTATTGCTGAATATCTTTCAAGGGCTTTTAAAAGATCGCGGAAGTATATAGCTTCGGAAAATCTTTCTTTTTCTGCGGCAGACATCATCTTTTCTGAGAGTATTTCCAGAAATACTTCAAATGATTCTGGTTTTTTGAATATTTCAGTGAGGCACTCTCTGTTTTCCCTGAATGATTCGGGATCCATTCTTTCCGGGAGTATTGAGTAATTGATGTTGTAGCCATTCACTGTTCTTTCCATTGGGTAGAGAAAAGACAGTGTATAGGAGAACGACTGAAGGATTCTCCTAGATCTTGATGGGTAAAATCCATCTTCTTTTTCAGGGATTATTTTAAGTACATCTCCCCTGTAGTGGTCCCCCGGGAGAAGGCAGTAATATCCCCTGTCTCTTTTAAACTGGGAATTATACCTTGGTTTTATTTCCTTTATCTTCATGCATTCTGTGATTCTGGCTTCAAGGTGAGTGGGTGTTGTAATATACTCAACATCTCTTATATTTCTTACAAGGCTTAATATCTTCCCTGATTTTGTTCCGGTAAAATAGGATCCAACCCTCTTTTTAAGGCACCTGCTCTTTCCGACATAAATAATATCCCCGTCTTCGGAAAAGAACATGTATATTCCTGGTTTTTCCGGTATTGTCTTTACTTTTTTCTTCATAAAAAGAAGTGCTTCGGTGGGGGGAAGCTTCACCTGAAGGTTCATTAAATATTCGTATTCCATAAATTTTCCTGTATTAAAAAATCAGGGCAATGAAGAAACCCTGATTTTTTAATTTATTAAGTTTCTTTTTTCTTTGGTCTTTTTTATTCGTGAACTTATTCTTTTTTATTCGTGATCGTGACCTTCATGGTCGTGGTCGTGTTCAGAAGGTTCCACAAATTCTGCATTTTCCACGAGGTGGTCGAGGACTTTCTTAAGTTTTACGTCGTGTTCAAGACCTTCCCTGTTACTGGTCATGAGCATTTCTGTAAACTTGTCGTCCTGTCCGTACAACTTTGAATAATCTTCAGCTATAGCCTTTAATTCTTCATCAGCTGCTTCCACTTTAAGGTCCTTTATGAGCTTTTCAACAACGAGGTCAGTCTTTGCCCTTCTGAGTGCATTGGGTCTCATCATTTCCCTTGTAGCTTCTTCATCGGATCCGGCCATTTCAAAGTACTGCTTCATTTCCATTCCCTGCATCTGAAGCTTCTGGCCGAGTTCATTTATCATTCTGTCTACCTGTCTGTCAACCATCGCAGAAGGTATTTCTATTTCAGTCATATCTACTGCCTTTGAAAGGGCGCCTTCCCTTGCTGCGTCTTCCATGTGCTTGTCGTAGTCAGCCCTTAGGTTCTTACTTACATCCCCTCTTAATTCATCGAGGGTTTCAAATTCAGAAACTTCTGATGCGAAATCATCGTCAAGTTCAGGAAGTTCCTTTACCTTGATGTCGTTGAGCTTTACGTGGAACACAGCTTCCTTTCCGTTAAGTTCAGGAACACCGTACTTTTCAGGGAAAGTAACAGTTACATCCTTTTCTTCTCCGACTTTCATGCCTTCCATCTGTTCTTCGAAGTTTCCTATGAAGCTTCCTGAACCAATTTCAAGCTCGTAGTTGTCAGCAGATCCGCCCTGGAATTCTTTTCCGTCGATTGTTCCTTCAAAGTCAAATACTGCAGTATCTCCCTTTTCAAGATCCTTTTCTGGTTTTGAGAGAATCCTTGCATTCTGTTCCCTCATTTCAGAGAGTCTGTCATCAACTGATGATTCATCGAAAGGATGAACGTGCTTTTCAACCTTCATTCCCTTGAAGTCAGGTAAGTCGAATTCAGGTTCAGTTTCAACTTCAGCAGTGTATTTGAATTCCTTGTTTTCGCCTCTTTCAGTGATGTCTATCTTAGGATAGTCAACGGGCTTTAAGTCTTCATCCTTTATGATATTGAAATAAGTGTCATTTAAAACTATATTGTCTGCATCTTCATAAAGTGCTTCAACACCGTATCTCTTTTTAACCATTCCGTATGGCGCTTTGCCTTTTCTGAATCCTTCAACATGGAAATATTCCCTGTTCTTTTCAAATGACTTCTTAAGCGCTTCGTTATAGACCTCTGCGGGTACTGTAACTTCTATTTTAATGCTGCTTTTACCTGTTTTCTCAATGTTGTATTCCATTTTTCCTCCTGGCGCAGCACCTGGCTGCGTAAATTATGCCTACCCATTATAGCACATTTAAACTTATTATACTCTATGGTTATTTTTTAGTTTCTGATTGGATTTACACCTAAGTCTGATTGGATTCACACCTAAGTCTGATTGGATTCACACCTAAGGGAGTTTCATCCTTAAATAAAACTGAAATATAGTAATATGAATTTACACCTCAGAATTATTCCGTGATTAATTTCTCCGGGAATATCACAGGTTTTAGGGATATTTCCTTTATCCTTTTACACTCTGATCAGAATGTCCTGTGGTATATTGCAGAACCTGCCTCTTCATAGAATGAAGTTACAAACCCCGCCTCTTCAAATATTTTTTCCGCCGTTTTATTCAGTGGCCAGAGATACAGGGGAGATTCTGAATTTTTTCTGTGCCAGTCTGTAAGATAACTTACAAGTTCCCTCGCATATCCTTTACCCCTCAGTTCTTCTGCGGTTTCTGCACTTGCCATCCTTGCAGTTTCAGGATCAGTATAGTCAAGACTTGCAAGACAGACTGCCCTGTCGTCAAGGTATCCTGCAAATACATGAAATCCTTTGTTTTCCATGGACTTTTTAAGTACATCAATTTCGTAGAGACTTCCGTTGGGTATCAGGACATCCCTTGAAATTCTGTCATCCCAGGATTCAAGCTCAGTTATCCTTAACCTTCTTTCGTTGTGGATCTTATTTTTTCCTTCAAGGACCATGAACCTCATCTTCCCGTAAATCTGTATATCCCAGGAATTTTTTCTTAATATTGAGGCGTTGTCCATGAAAAATCCTTCTGTAAATGGCTGATATATTCTGGGCTGAATATTTTTTAAGCTGTAGAATTCTGCTATTTCAGACAGTACTTTTTCAAGTTCCCCGTATTTATCGGGGAAAATGACTGCATGGTTTGAATCGTGGGATGTGGGGTTTGTTTCATCGAGAAAAAGAAAACCCCATTCCTTTTCTGTCTTCTCTGCAAAATTGGAAGGGAAATTCAGCTCCTTCCTTATAATTCTTTCTTTAAGTGTCATTTTATAGTCTTTCCGCCAGATGGCGGATCCCCTTTAACAAATCTTCCCGGCCGTCAAAATCTTCCCTGTATACTTCGAGTATACCGCGGCCTCTGTAATTTCTCTTTTCAAGTTCATGGAATAATCCACCAAAATCATAATTCCCCTTGCCAGGCAAAAGGCAGCTTTTTTCACCGTCCGAATCACTAAGATGAAGGTTAATGATATTTTCACCCATAACACTTAAGATTCTTCCTGTATCAGTGCCGCTTCTCCTGGCCTGTTTGATATCAAAGGCGAATTTCATTTCTTCCTTCATTTTATCCATCACATTTTCAATAAAGCTGATATTTCCCGATGCCAGATACCATACATTTTCCTGGGCTAAACGTATATCCTTTTCCCCTGCCATACAGTATATCCTGTCGTAGCAGTCTGCAGTATGGGAAAGCGGAATATTATCCATGGTATATGCAGTGGGACCGTGAAAAGTATAAATATCTGAACCCAGTATATTGATTGCTCTAAGTGTATTTTTAAAAATTTCAAGGTAATCATCCCGTCTTCTTTTATGAAGATCAAAAAGACAGGGTTCCATCATTGAACTCATTACATGGACTGAATTGCAGACCATCCCGTATTTATCGAGGATTTCCTTAAGATTTTTACAGTAATCTTCCCTTGTCTCACTGAAGGTATTTAAAAAAATCTCGCAGGTTCTTACACCCATGCTGCCGTATAAACTTACAATATCTTCAGTATCGTACTGCGGATAATAATTTGCAGTGGAAAGTCCTATTTCCATAACAGTTATCCCTCAGTCAGTCCGTCACTTATCTGCGCATCTTCCGGAAATTCAGGACTCTTCTTTTTAATAATTATTATCCCCTTATTCCTGCAGTTACATTCATGTCTCTTATAATTGTCTGTGTAATTTTCTTCCCCGTTTTCCGGAGTTTCTCTTAATAGATCTTCGTTTCTCATATTTTTATTATCTCAGCGCCTTCCACAGCCCTTTCAACGAGTCCTTCAATATCGAGGACACTTTCATGTTCAATGATTTTATCAAGCTGTGGTCTGGTCTTGGGGTGTTTGGGAACAAATATAGTACAGCAATCCTCATATGGCTGTATGGAAATATCGTAAGTTCCGATTTCCTTCGCCTTATCCATTATATCAGTCTTGTCCATTGCAATTAGCGGCCGGAAAACAGGTCTGTCGGAAACATGGTCTGATACGACGAGAGCTTCCATGGTCTGGCTTGCAACCTGCCCCACGGATTCTCCCGTAGTAACCGAATTTATTTTAAAATCCTCAGCAAATCTGCATGCCAGCCTCATCATGAACCTTCTCATGATTATGGTAAGTTCATCTTCAGGACACTTTTCTATTATTGCCATCTGAATTTCTGTAAATGAAGGTATGATGAGCGTAAAGGAACCTGTATATGATTTTAAGATTCCTGCGAGTTCTTTTACCTTATTTTTTGCCATTTCACTTGTGTATGGATGCGAATGGTAGTAGATACCCGTTGTGGTGACACCTCTTTTTGCCATGAGGTATCCTGCCACCGGGGAATCTATCCCACCGGATAACATCAGCATGGTGGAGCCATTGACTCCGTAGGGCATTCCCATTACTCCCGGGATGACTTCAGTTGTGACATATGCCTTATCCCTTATTTCAACCAGAATTTTAACTTCAGGATTTCTGACATCCACCGTATATCCCTTTGAATTCTTAAGGATATATCCTCCGAGTTCCCTTGAAACTTCCATGGAATTCAGGGGGAATTTCTTATCCGCCCTGTTGGTGAATACTTTAAAAGTCTTATTTTCACCATGGCTTTCAAGGAAAGAAAGAGCAAGTTCTCCGATTTTATCCATGTCCTTTTCAGTTTCCCTTACGATATCTGCTTCCATGACACCGAAGACACGCCTTACCTTTTCAGCCGTTCCCCTTATGTCATCAGAATGAAGGAACCATCTCATCTGGTCCCTTTCAATCCTGTAATCAGTCCCTTTAAGGACCTTTTCTAAATTGCCGAGGAGTTTATCCTCAAATTTTCTTCTGTTGAGTCCTTTTAAAAAAATCTCCGGAGCATACTTTATCAGAAGCAGCTCCCTTTCATTACTTCTTTCCATTAAATCACTCTTGTCCTGTTTTTATTTGTAGTTCAGCTGTTCAGTTGTTCGTTTGTTCAGTTGTTCGTTTGTTCGTCTGTTCACTTGTTGATTAGTTGGTTGGTTAATTAAATATGGTCAATTACCATAAGGTCTCATTTCCCGGATGACGGAACCGACCTTTTATTATACTTTATAAATCCGATATATTATTTGTGTTGTTATATTGTTCTTTTATTTTCCGAAAAACTTTAAAGCTTCAGAAAAAATCTTAACTGCTTCTTCTGCTTCATTTTCAGAAGTAGTCTGCGAGAAGGAAATCCTTACTGATGATGAAAGTTCATCCTTTGAAAGTCCCATGGATGTAAGCACATGGGAATCTTTCATATTCTTCTGGGAGCATGCAGAACCTGTCGATACGAATACTCCTTTTTCGGATAAAAGGTTCAGCATCACCTGTGACGGACACCCCTTGAATGAAACATTGAGTATATAGGGTGAATAATCACTGTCCGGTCCGTTGTATTTATATCCTGGAACTGTTTCAAAAAAGTCAGTGAATTTCTTTCTTATTTTCATTGTCTTTTCAAAATTTTCATTTATTTTATCTTCCAGTATCTCAGGTATAAGGCCTACAGCTGAAATATAAGGGACATTATGTGTTCCCGCCCTCATCCTGCCTTCCTGGGATCCGCCCGTTAGAATCGGATTGAGTTTAAGGGATTTTCTTATGTACAGTGCGCCTATTCCCTTGGGGCCCTGGGCCTTGTGAAAACTGATGGTTGCAAAATCAAGTCCCATTTTTTTGACATCCACTGGTAATTTCATATATCCCTGAACTATATCAGAATGAAACTTTGCCCTTGAATTTTCTTCTTTTAAAATCCCTGCTATTTCATGGATGGGATTTATAACACCTGTCTCATTATTTACCATCATGAATGACACAAGGGAAGTGTCTTTTCTGAGTGCTTTTTTAAAGTCCCCGGGGGTTATCCTTCCCATACTGTCAAGAGGCAGGAAAGTAACTTCTGTTCCCTCCTTTTCCATTTCCAGCAATGTTACACGCACTGATGGGTGTTCCCCTTCAGATGAAATAATATGACCGTTTTTAAAATTCCTAAGGACCTGGTTATTTCCTTCAGTTGCGCAGGAATTGAAGAATATTTCATCAGGACCTGCATTTATTGATTTTCCGATTGATTTTCTGGACTCTATCATAAGAGCATCCGCTTCAATACCTTTTTTATGGATTGACGACGGATTCCCATATTCTTCTTTAAATACCCTTGAAACTTCATCTGCCACTTTCTCACTGACTTTTGTGGTGGCAGCACTGTCAAGATATATTTCCATTTTTTCTTCCTTCTTTCTTGCTTCTTTCTTGCTTCTATGCTTCTCTTTTACATATGCATTCTTATTTCATTTCTTGCTTCTTTCTTATTCCAAAATCATATACATAAATCGAAATAAATCATTTTTTCTGACGGAGTGATTCTTAAGTAAGGCTGTCGTTTTTAAGATACTCTTCCATTTTGTTCCTAAAGGTTCTTGTAAAACCAAGGAGTATTTCTTCTGTGTCTGCTGTACCCTGAAAATTCCCTTTTCCGCCGCCACCCCTTATATGTGATGGCTTTGTGTCGCGGAAGAATTTTCCAAGATTGAGATTATATTTCCCGGTGAATCCATATACTTTGAGTTCCCTTATATCGGTCAGCATTCCGTCTCTTCCTGAGTTTTTAAGTTTCCCTGCAAGATCCATTATGAGTTCTTCATCCTCATTGAGTTCCTGATATATAAATTCCTCACGGTATTCAGGAAGACCCATCATCAGTTCTACGAGCTTTCCTCTTATTTCAGAAACCTTTTTCTTTTCCTCTTCTTCCCTTTCTTTTAAAAGGGTTACCTGGAATGGAATTTCCGATTCATGGACCATCAGTATTTCCCTTAAGTTTCTGACTTCCTCTTCCATATCGAGGAGATAGTTTCTCGCCTTTATTCCCGCAGTAAAATATATTCTTGATCCTTTATTGTGGTTTTCCCATTTTCTTACGGCAAATGCTTTGATATCACTGGTATTTCCCACATGGGTTCCGCAGCATGCTGAATAATCGAGGTCTCCTATCTTTATGAGCTGGACTGTATCCTGCCCTGCTGCAAGGTTTCCAAGACCCAGTTTATCAAGTTCAGGTCTTGTGGTCTGATGAATCACTGTTTCAATTCCCGAGAGTATGACATCATCGGTTTTTATGGTGGCTTCCCTAATTATTTCATCCGTCACGGGAATATCGGTATCTATGGTTGAAAAATCCTCTGACATCCTGAAGGATGTGGTCTTTATTCCCCATCCGTTTTTAAGGACAGCAGAGTAAATATGCTGTGCAGTGTGAACCCTTGAATTTTCAAATCTTGCTTCACGGTCTACAGTTAAACGGACTTTCATTCCGATAAAAAAATCCGAAGGATCTGAAACTCCGTGGTACACTTTCCCATCTTCTTCAAAAACCGATATTATTTCCTCGTTTCCGATGGTTCCCTTGTCAGGAAGCTGTCCGCCTCCCCCGGGATACATTTCCGAATCTTCAAGGATTAAATATGTGACATTATCCCTTACTTCCATTCCTGTTACCGTGGTTATAAATGACATTACGGCTTCATCTGAATAAAAACGCATATTTACCCCCTGATTTCTCATTTTATTCCATATAACCCATTCCTGAATATTATAATTCTGCCCTGTTCTTTTTTTCTTATTTCAGCTTTTCCGGTATGTTTTTAGGCATCGTATTTATGCTTCTTCCAATTATTATAGCCTAAAAAAGACATAAGGAAAAAGGATGCTTCAAAAGCACCCTTTAAGATCATATCATTATTTCTTCTGCATCCTTGTAGTTTCTTATGGCTTCCCTTATTCTTCCGGTCTTTAACATAAGGTCTCCCATGGCCATGTACCTTTGCTTCAGAAGGGCAGGTCTGCTGTTCTTCTCGAGAATATCGATACATACATTGAGGCATGTTTCAGCAGAAGAGAGGTCATTTTCATGACATTTCATGAGTGCCTTTATCCAGTATGCATATTCCACATGTCTGTCATCAGAAAGTTCGATGGCTTTTGCCAGATAAAGGTTGAAAATTTCCGGTATCTTATGGAGAAGTGCCGTTCCACCGGTCTCCAGGAGAAAGCCCACTATATATTCAAGTGAAGTTATGCCGTAAAGGGAGGTATACGCTTCCATGAGGGCAACACTTTTCTTAAGATCTGTCAGGGATTCTGCCAGCATTTCCCTGTTGAGGTAATACCTGCTCCTTATAAGATAAAGGTCAGCCCTGTTTCGGGGATCCACGCATTTTTCAGTTATGGTGTCAAATTCCTTCATTCCTTCACTGTCGTAGACTTTGAGTTTACCGAGTACCCCCAAAGCCTTTGTTATGAATCTCGTGTCCCTCTTAAAATCAGAGGGGAGCTCATACAGGTGAGGAATCCAGCCTTCCATTGCTTCCTCTTCGTTCTGCAGTATGGCTGCCTTGACAAATACACAGGCGAGGCATGCTTTCTGAAGTCCGGTCATTTCCTGAACAAGGTGGAGGTCAGGGGGAAGGTTTTTTATAATCGAAATCAATATATCAAGTTCCTTGGTGGAATAGTAAAATCCGCATATTATAAGGACGAACTGGAGCCTTTCCTCCGTTGAATCATTGTACTTCACAGTATGCCAGTATTCAGGTATTATATCCCTCAGCTTTTCAGTTAAGTCTAAATTTAAATACCTCATGGCAAGAGCGCTTAATACCTTTGATCTCACACCGTCGAGTTCGTTGAAGTGGACCTTTTTATAGAGTTCCTCGAGCTCTTCAAGCTTAAGTTCCTTCTCCTTTTCAAGTATCGCCCCGACCTGTTCTTCAAGGGTCATGAGAATTGTTTCAGGATCGAGTCCCAATACTGAGCAGATGTATTCCGCTTCTTCTTCCGTAGGAAGGTATTTGTCATTTTCAATAAAGGAAAGTTTTGTGACAGAAATGGTCTTGCAGCTCATGTTCTTCATTGTGATACCTTTTTCTGCACGGGCTCTTCTTATTTTTTCACCGGTAGTCAGTATGGTAATATCCATTTTCTATTCACCTTCCTTTCCGGAGAGGATACTCCTGTTTAGAATGCCGTCCTTTATCCTTGAATATTCACTTAAATATTCAAGGGCATTTTTTTCGTCCCCTTCTTCCATAAGATGGGAACTGATCTTTAAGGAAGTTTCAGCCTTTTCTTCCGGAGTCACTGCTGATCTGTATGCTTCATTAAGACTTTCCTTCATCTTTTCCCTGTTTTTCTTCATTCCGTGGTATTCAGCCATGAGAAGACAATACTGTGATTTCATATCTCCCAGGTCTTCCGATGACATTTCGGAAAATTCTTTTAGGATTACAGGCGCCATATTTAGTTCCTTCATTTTAATTTCCACAGAGACTATTGATAAAAGAGCATCGAGGGGAGTTTCATGACCCATGAGTCCTGCAAGCCCAAGTCTTCTCTGAAGAACATCCTTAGCATCGCTGTATCTTGAAAGTGATATTAATATCCTTGAAAAATCCTTAAGGATTTCATCGAGTTTATCGAAGTTTTTAAAGGCACCGGTGAATGAATTCCCTTCTTCAGCCAGAATAAATGCAGCATGAGGATCTGATGATTCTGTCTTTCTCGCCTTTTCAAATATCTTTTTCCTCGTTTCCTTTTGTTCAGAGAAGATATTGAAACAGGAAAGAAGAATATCCACATATTTTTCAGTATTACGGCTGTTTCCCATTAGGAAGTTGATTTTTAAAAGTCTTGAATAAAGCCCTGCACTTAGATCCGGAGAATAAAAAACACCGTCAGCCTGTCTTTCAAGACCTGAAAGATAGGTTAAGGCCATATTGTAGTTTTTCATTAAAATTAGAAGGTCAGAATATCTTAAAATAAGATTCCAGTAATCTTCTCCTGAATAGGCATTTTCCTCAAAGGAAGCGTAACTGTAGCAGAGTACAGCATCTCCCCTTCTTCCTGTAGCTTCGAGGAAGAGACCTCTTAAATAGCTGATATAGTAGTTTTCAGGGGCAAGGGGTTCATCGGCATAAACTGACTGGGATAATGAAAGATATCTCTGGGCTTCGGAATGGTCATCCACCGAAAAGGCCAGGAGGAACATCGAAGTTGTGTATTTAAAGTACTTTTCCTTCTGACTTCCGTCGGATTCCATCAGATAGTCCCTTGATACTCCGAGTCTTTCTGAAAGATAATTCAGAAGATCCATGGAAGGATTGGATTTTCCTGATTCAATAAGGCTTATCTGACCCTGGGTAACTTTATCCCCTGCCAGTTCCTTAAGGGTCATATTCCTTTCTTTTCGTATTTTTCTTATCTTTTCACCTAAGGTTAAAATTTTCATAAACATACCTTTGCAAAATAATTCTTATTTAATTATTCAATCAGCGGCACCGATTTAAGCTAATTTTATGTTATAAAGAATCGGTCCGGATTTGAGCTTATATCAGTAATATTAACATAATTATGATGCCTTGATGAATCAGGGTGTAATTTTATCTTTAAACTAACGTTAAAATTTTAATTATATATAGCATCAGTGGTATTTTCATGTTAAATATTTTTAAACTTTAGTAATAATTAAATTAAAACAAATGCTCATCCACTGCCTTCTTCGCAAGCTGGTCCGCCATGTCATTATAGATATCCCCTGAATGGCCTTTTACCTTATAAAATGTAACATCAAGCCTGTCTCTGATATTCCGGAAAAATTCATGGTAACCCTTGGTAAGGTGGTTGTTCCTCTTCCATTTTCCCGTAGCCCAGCATTCAACACCCATATAATCATAGAAAATACTTACCGATTCATATCCGTTGTCCAGTGCATACTGCATTGCCTTCATCGAAGCTTCGACTTCACCGGCGACATTTCTCATGGATACAGTATCCTCCCCGGACCCTGATCCATAATCTTCCATGACTATTTCACCGTCTTCAATCAGTACCATTCCCCAGCCCCAGCATTTCTTCCCTTCCTTATAGGATCCGTCTACATATGCCAGAAGACCGGATGGATTCTCTCTTGATTTTTCTTCTCTGTCAACAGAAGTTTTCACCACTTTGGAAGATGATTTCTTTTCAGGATCAACCCCGTAATCTCCGCCCCCATCAATAAATTCCAGGGCTTCTTCCATTGTCGCAAAGCCTTTAAACCTTACTCCCCTGACACCCGAGACATTTGCCTTTGCCCTATCCCATGAGTCATATACCCTGCTTCCTTCCCTTCCTCCGTATACACCATAGTATTTTCCAGCCAAATTACCTACCCCCGGTCTTTTTATAAATCAGGTGTTTAAATATTCCTCCCCGATGGAGAAAACACACTGATAATTTTAACTTTTTATCTTTAAATAT
The DNA here is from genome assembly GCA_039809845.1 of Clostridiaceae bacterium. GTDB lineage: Bacteria > Bacillota > Clostridia > Clostridiales > Clostridiaceae > JG1575. Next base: position 24,574 of record JBDHVQ010000003.1, read on the forward strand.
TTTGATTTATCTTATTTCAGATGAATTTATTCACTGTTTTTGACTTTTCATATATCCCCGTAATTCACAAGGGTTTAAAATACCGGCACCTCTTCTGGGTACCGGTATCTCTACTTAATATTCTAACAGAAAATAAACATGTTTTTCTTTTATTATTTTTGGGTTTTAAACAGGTCTTATTATCAGGTCTTCCTCTGTAACTGCTGTTACAGGATTGAATGTAGCTATATTGCCGTCTTCAAGGTAATATGAATCATCCCTGTATGTTCCGAATTTATTGTCCAGTGGCTTTTCAATGTAACCGAAGACTTTTTCGAGCATTCCGGCTCCTGCCATATTTGTAAGTCTTGAGAGGTTATCCCTTATAAGGTCCAGGGTTTCAAGATCTCCTGACCAGTGTTCTGCGAGTATTGGATAAGGAATCCTCGTAAGAAGGTAATTGACACCGAATGCAAATAATGCAAGGTCGTCCATTTTCCCAAGGAATGGCAGCCTGTCGGGAAGTATATCTATGGGACTTAAGAAATATCCTCCTGTAACTCCTATGATAATCTTATCTTTGGTCATTACTCTTCTGTCCTTCATAACTCTCCATGCAAGGGCAAAAATATCGGGAACTGCCGCCGCATATTCAAATATCACGTCGTAATCTTCAGGAACCCTTTCCTTTATTTCCCTCCTGAGATTCTGGTATTCATCCCTTGGTTTTCCCATGCTTGCTATGGCATTCATATAACGGGCTTCTTCATTTTTCTTCATGAATTCTTCCCTTTTTTCATCGAGTTCCTTTTCACCGGAATTCTCGTATTCTTCTTCTCTTTCCTTATCTTCCTTCATCGCCTGGACATCCGCAGTAATTGCAGAAATCTTGACTGCAAGAACTCCGTTTTCCATAAGTATGTTGTCTATCATAAGGTGTACGTGGTCGACCTTTTCAAGGAGTACATCTGCATCAATTATAATTTCATTGCCGTTGACATCCACACCGAAGGGTTCAAGCTTACCCTTCATTAGGTTTATGATACCCATTAGGGCTGCATTGGGTACTCCGATTCTTAAAGCTTTGATCTTTTCGATTATTATCCTTATCTTGTTGCTGTGTACGTCTTCCACTTTTATTCTCATAAGAAAAGGTATGTCGATTACCTTATGATAGTTACCTGTTATTTCAATGCTCTTGTCCTCAAATTCCACGTTGTTGAAAGTGAGTCCTTCAACGTGCACAAATTCTCTTATGTTTGCCATTATGTCCGTTTCAGTTATTGTTACGGTTATGCTGGAAATCTTTGCTCCCATTGATTTACCTCCCTCTGATAAGGTTTCATTTTTAAGTTTTTCACTTTAATATTTTTTTGAGATTTTTAAAAAAACTTAAGTCTCTTTTTATGCCTATGAATATATCTTAATTTATGGAATACACCATAGGGCTTCCCTGCCCGAATATTCTCAATTATTTAACCATTATTTACATCTTCTGCATTGATATCTTCATCGGTATCTTCATCGTCTCCCGAGTAACGGAAGAACGAGGACTGCCGTTGAAACAAGACCGGTGATAAGTCCTCCGATATGACCGAAGTTGTCTATACCTGAACCGGGCATGAAACCATAGACGAGATTATATCCTACGATAAGGATCAGCTGGCTTAAATAGCCTCTTCCGATCTGTTCCCTGAATTTTAATGCTATTACTATCATTGCACCTACAAGTCCGAAGAGGGATCCTGATGCTCCGATGCTGAGTCCCCTGGTATTGATATTGACAAGGTATGACAGAAGACTTCCGCCAAGTCCTGAAAGGATGTAAATAACGAGGAATTTGAACGGCCCTGCAATTCTTTCAAGCTGAGGTCCGAAAATGTATATCCCGTACATATTGAACAGGATATGCATTATGTCCCCGTGAAGAAAGGTTGCAGTCAGAAGTCTCCAGTACTGTCCGCTTTTAATATATGGAACTAATGCCCCGCCCCAGTCGATGAGGACCCTTGAATTTATCGAAGTTCCCCCCGATTTTACTGCAGTAATAAGAAACATTACTACGTTTATTGCCATGAGGGCATAGGTTACATATGGTATATTCTTTTTCAATTTTTTTCTTCTCCTTTGTTCTCCGTTTTTTCTATTCTCCGTTTTTTCCTTTTTACTATACATGGAAATAATTAATAATTCCTGAATAGGCAATCAGCAACAGTTAAATTTAATCCCAGGAAGCTTCAGGTGAATGAGAAGGCTAAAACAACCTGAATTACAAAATACAGATTTACACCTTTTCAGAACTATATCCACAGGGATATTGAAGTTCAGAACTTTTGAAAAATACGTCTTTGCCGGCAACTGCTGTCCTTTTTCTGATAAAATCTATATGGTGAACATAAAATAGGTTTTAATAATTTTGATCTGAACATGAAAATCCGCAGTACTGTGGTAAATCAGTGAATACTTGCAAATCATTTGCATTATTGTATAATTTTTCCGTAGAACTTCTAAAAAAGGAAGGTAAAAAAATGGAAATTAAAAATCTTTATTTTTCCTATGAAAACAGGGGTGAATGGCTTATAGATGACCTTTCACTCAGAATAAATAAAGGGATGTTTCTCACTGTTCTGGGTGAAAACGGCTCTGCCAAATCGACCCTTATAAGACTTATGCTGGGACTTTTGAAACCCACTGAAGGAAAGGTAATAAATAAATTCAGGAATATCGGTTATGTACCCCAGAAGAAGGAAAACTTCAACATGACCTTCCCCATTACTGTAAGGGAAATGATATGGGTACATACAGGAACTACAAATGGAAATACAATGACTCCTGAAGAAGCATTAAAAGCAGTCGGAATGGAAAATTTCAGCAATCAGCTTTTCGGTTCCCTTTCAGGAGGCCAGCAGCAGAGGGTTTTAATTGCCAGGGCACTTTCATCATGTCCGGATCTTCTCATCCTCGATGAACCCCTAACAGGAATTGACAGGGCATCGAGTGAGGTCTTAAGAAACCTTCTTGAAGAAAGAAACCGGGATGGTCTTACAATAATCTCCATAGAACACGATGTGGCGTATGCCCTTCATAATTCCACCCACATTCTCACCATGAGGGAGGGACACGGTAAATTCTATACCACTGAAGAATACATGGAAAAAATAAGCCACGAGGATATGGACAACTATCTTTACCATATGAAGGAACACGGACATGTTTAAATATGAATTCATGAGAAATGCCTTTATGGCAGGAATGCTTATATCAGTTCTCTGCCCTGTGATAGGTTCATTTCTCGTATTAAAAAGATTTTCCCTCATGGGAGATACTCTTTCACATTCTGCATTTGCAGGAGTTGCATCAGCTCTTTTCCTCGGATATAATCCGGGAATCTTTTCCCTTATATATACAATTGCAAGTGCAGTGGCCATTGAATTTTTAAGAAAGAGATTCAGAAGCTACCAGGAAGTTATAATGTCAGTTATCCTGACTTTTAATACAGGCCTTGCAATAGTCCTCGCCTCCTCCCGTAAAATAGGAACTTCCATAAACCAGTTCCTCTTCGGGTCAGTACTTACAGTCACAAGAAAGGACATAATACTGGTGGCAGGAGTTACTGCAGCCGTTCTATTATTTGTTGCTGTATTTTATAAGAAAATGCTCTATTCCACATTCGATGAGGAAGGGGCAAGTATACACGGCATAAAAACCGAAAGAATAAACTATATCTTTGCAGTTCTTACAGGAGCCACCATAGGAGTTTCCCTAAGAATCACAGGTCTGCTTGTAATTTCAGCGGTGCTTGTACTGCCAGTAGCTGCAGCATTGAATCTCAGAAGGGGTTTCAGGGATACACTGATCATTTCAATAGTCTGCGGAATAATAACCGTTGTATCAGGTCTTCTCATCTCCTATAACTTTGACCTTGCACCGGGAGGTACTATAGCCCTCGTATCAGTTGCAGTACTTCTGGTCTCACTCATCTACGACATCGCATCCGGGAATAACTGAATGCTTTAAAAAACAGGAATCAGGCCTGAAGATTACATCTTCCTTCCTGATTCCTGTTTTAAATTAAATCACATCTTTTTATCACAGCTTCTGATAATTGTTACCTGACAAGTCCGATGAGGAAATGAAAAATCTCTTTTGCTACTCTTTATACTGGTCTGTTATGAATGTCCTTATGTTTATGAATTACCCTCTTCTTCTGAATTTATTTCACCTGAACATTTCCTGCAAATT
>JBDHVQ010000004.1:0-25992 GCA_039809845.1 Clostridiaceae bacterium
CAGATCCGAAGAAGTCCATTATATTCTTAAGTCTTAATGCAAGGGATGTGAACCTCTCCTGTGTATTGATATTTCTTACCATGTAATCGAGGGCCCTTTTCTGTCCTATAAGTACCACTAGTTTTCTTCCCCTTGTGACTCCTGTATAGATGAGATTCCTCGTCATAAGTGACGGGGCACTGAAATATACGGGTATAACGACTACGGGAAATTCAGATCCCTGGCTTTTATGTATGGTTATGGCATATGCAGGCTCTATATCGTCGAGTTCTGCAGGAGTATAGTCCACATACCTTTCATCTTCGTAAAGGACTGTAAGGATCTTTTCTTCCTCATCAACTGCTGCAACATAACCTATATCCCCGTTGAAGGCACCTGCTTCATCCTCAGTTGTTGAAGAAGTCTTTACGAGGGTATTTCTGCCCTTGAGGTTGTAGTTGTTCCTTATCTGCATTACCTTGTCGCCGGGAAAATAGCCTGAAAATCCTTTTTCATTTTCTTTGAATGAAGGATTTAATACTTTACGCAGTGATTCATTGATTTCTTCCGTCCCCATTGCTCTTTTTCTCATGGGTGAGAGAACCTGTATGTCCCTTATGGGATCCCAGCCCGAATTCCAGGAAGGAAGTCTTCTTGAGATGAGGTCCATAAGAAGTTCTATACCAGTTTCCTGGTTTTCATGGGGAATGAAGAAAAAATCACTTCCTTTTCCGTTTACAATGGGTTCTTCCCCGCTGTTAATCCTGTGAGCATTGGTGGTTATCATGGATTCATTGCCCTGCCTGTATATCCTTGAAAGTTTAATGACCTTTGTACATCCTGAATCGATGAGGTCTCCCAGAACCCTTCCTGGTCCCACAGAAGGGAGCTGGTCTGAATCCCCTACCAGAATAACCCTGGTGCCGGGTTTTACTGATTTAAGAAGACTGTTCATAAGAATCACATCTATCATGGAAGCTTCATCGATTATTATGGTATCGAATTTAAGTTCCGTCTCTTCACCTTCAGAAGAAAATTCATCCTGTTCATCCTCTGAAACACCCAGGGAAAGCAGCCTGTGTATTGTGGATGCATTCATCCCCGTAGCTTCCTTCATCCTCTTTGCCGCACGTCCTGTCGGAGCTGCAAGGCCGACCTTTTCACCGGATTTTTTGAGTATATCCAATATACATTTGATTATTGTCGTCTTTCCGGTACCGGGTCCTCCCGTAATTATGAGAAAATTATTCCTTGCAGCTTCAAGTACCGCTTCCTTCTGGTTTTCATGGAGAGTGATTCCATTCAATTTTTCGTACTGTTCAATAAGTACCGAAGGATTCACAGTGAGTTTTCTGGGTTCTTCCGATGTGATTTCAAGAATTCTTCCTGCCACATTTTTTTCTGCCTCTGATATCTTTTTAAGGCTCACATAAAATTCACCGAGAAAATTTTCTATTACAATGTTGGGGTCCTCTGCCTGGGTGTACTGAATATAGACATCGAAGAGTTCTTCCTTTATGCCGAGCAGTTCGAGTGTCTCTTTTTTCACTGTATCATAGGGTACCATTGTATGACCTGAAGAAGATTTCCCCGAGAGGATATACATAAGTCCTGCTCCGAACCTTTCCCTTGAATCCCCGGCAATGCCGAGTTTTTCAGCCAGTTCATCGGCTCTTTTGAAACCGAAGGAACGTATGTCGTAGGTTAACCTGTATGGGTTTTCCCTTATTTTCTGCAGTGATTCAGATCCGTATTTGTTGTGTATTTTAAGGCACTGCCTCGGTGAGATTCCAAGGGGCTGTAAAAACACCATGATGTTTCTAAGTTCCCTTGTTTCAGCATACCCTTCCCTTATAACCGCAAGTTTCTTTTTTCCGATGCCTTCAACTTCCTTAAGTCTTTCCATATCTTCATCGAGGATTTTAAAAGTATCGGCACCGAATTTTTTCACTATATTCTTCGCAGTGAGCGGTCCTATTCCCTTGATGATTCCTGAACTTAAATATTTTTCAATGCCTTCTTTTGATTCAGGCAGTATTTCTTCAAAATCCTTTACCTTCAGCTGATTTCCCCACCTGGGGTCAGTCACAGTTTCACCGGTAAGTCTTAATCTCATCCCTGTATAGATTCCAGGAACTGTACCTACAAATGTCGTTTCCTTGTTTTTATCATCTGAGAGAGTAGCCACACAGAATCCAGTTTCTTCACTCTGAAATCTTATGGACTCCACCGTTCCCGTTATTTCCATTTCAATCACCTTTCTCTTTCAGTACCATTATCCGTTTCATTTAAAAAATTATCAACTTTTGTTCCGCAATCCTCTATTATAATGGTATTGAAAAGGGAAAATATATCAGTATTAATACTTCTGCATGAATATATCAGTTTTAATATATTGGTACTAATATATCTGATGAATATATTGATGGGAATTTATCGGTATGAATATATCGGCACGAAAGCATTGGTATAATTATTTACCGCCATCATGCTCTGGTCGGTATCAAAAAAAGAATTCCGGACTTTTTCTGTTGCGGATATTAGCTGAGGAATTTTATCAAAGGAAGTGAAAAATCATGCTTTTTAAGAATTTCAGAATAATTTTAAGAGACCGGATCTTTGAGGGCGATCTGCTTGAAGAAAATGGAAGGATAAAAAAGATCGGTGAAGATATAGAACCTGAAAACCATGGGGTGACCGAAGGATACGGAAGATATCTTTCACCGGGATATATCGACACTCATATACATGGTGCGGGAGGATGCGATACCATGGATGCCTCATTTACATCCCTTGAAACCATATCCCGTACAGTTGCAGCTTCAGGTACCACTTCATTTCTTCCCACCACCATGACTGAAGATCCCCGGAAAATTAAAAGTGCCTTCCAAAGCGTGAAGAATGCCATGGGTAAGGTAACTGGCGCAAAAATTATAGGTGTCCATATGGAAGGGCCTTATATTAGTACCAAAGCTCCCGGAGCCCAGGACGGAAAGTTTATAAGAAAACCTTCTGCTGAGGATTTCAGAGAACTTGCCGGAGATGAAATATCAATAATTAAAACAGTGACACTGGCACCGGAAATCACAGGAGCCAGAGAACTGACAGAGTATCTCAGGAATCATTCAATAAACGCATCCATAGGACACACAGGTGCAACTTATAGGGAAGCCACTGATGGAATTGAATGGGGAATGAACCATGCAACACATCTTTTCAATGCAATGACAGGAATTCATCACAGGGAACCCGGAGCTGCAGGTGCGGTACTCGATTCAGATATAACATCAGAAATAATAAGTGACGGAATACACGTCCTCTGGCCGGTTTTAAGGCTCGCATTCGGCATCGGGGGAACAGAGAGGATGATCCTAATGACGGATGCCATGATGGCCTGTGGGATGAAAGACGGTTATTACAGCCTCGGCGGACAGGATGTAACAAAAAAGGGGGATGAAGTGAGGTTAAATTCAGGAGCCTTGGCAGGATCTGTCATTACAATGGAGAAGGCGGTAAAGAACGTTCGGGAAAATACATCGGTACCACTCCCCGGAATAATAAGAATGGCAGCATTAAATCCTGCAATACTTACAGGCACAGATGATATTACGGGAGAAATAAGAGAAGGTCTCCTTGCGGATCTATTAATCCTTTCAGAAGACCTTTCGATTGAAGAAGTGTTTATTGAAGGGAGAAAATTCAGAGCATGATAACGCTGTCAATTCAGAATTATCTTAAAAAATCAGCTATCATTACGGCAAGGGTTTTTCCGTAATAATGAGTAAATACTCCATCAAGTATAAATTTCAATACCACTACGATAATTATTATGAGGATAATCCTGCCGGCATTTAATTTTTTACCAGTCATTGCCCACCTCCTGAATAAATGTTTACATTTATTATTGCACCAAAAATATACATGCTCAAAATGCTACAGAATGTATTAAAACAGGGCTAAAAAAAACAGGCAGGGAATTTCCCTGTCTGTTTTTTTTCTCTGTTTTTACTATAATGCTTATCTTAATTCCGTCATGTTCATAAGTTCCGGGTCACCTTTTCGTAATACCAGGAGGACTATTTCAGGTCTTGCACCTATCTTTGAGAACGGATTTGCCTGACCGAGTCCTGAATTGATATTGATAAATGCCTGACCATACTTATATAAGCCCTTTACAGGCCCCCGGAGGAGTTTCTCCCCGTTGGGTACCAGTTCCCTTCCCGCCGTTCCCGGAAGGCCTCTTGAGGTGTTTCCTGTGAGAATAAGGTCATATCCATAGTCTGCAATCTTTCTGAAGTAATACGGCCTGTGTACCAGTGCGGCATTTAAATTTCCTTCAGTCACCATGGGGAGATATTCAGAAGGCGAAAAATCTTCCTCTGAATAATTCTGACCCTCATATACACTGTAGTCATCGTCCATTCCCGAGAAGGTTATAGGATAATCTGTAAGGGTAAAGCTGTCGCCCCTTAATATTTTTACACCCAGCATTTCAAGCTTCCTGTAGAGTACTTCTCTGTTCAGCCTCTCGTATGAACCCAAATTCTTTTTTGTCGATTCGTGGTTTCCCGGGACGAAAATCTTAAGTTTATCCCTGTCGAGCTGTGATATAAGGTTTAAGAATGCTTCCCCGTCATCGGCATCTTTATGTACCATGTCTCCGGTAATGCATATGACGTCTGCATTCAGTGCATTGATCATCCCTGCCGGTTTTTCATTGCCGTTTCCGAAAACAGCACCCTGAAGGTCACTTATGTGGCATATTTTAAAGTCTTCAAGGTCTTCGGGTAAATCCTTATACCTTAATTCCCTCATATCAATCCTTATGGATTTGCTCTGGTACATCTGATATCCGATAAGGGATAAAAGACCTGCACCTCCGACTATAACTTTTCTGAATCTTCTGCTCATTTATTTAAACTTCCCTTTTTATACTTCACTTTATTATACACAAAAATAAATTAAAAGTTAAAAAAGAGATTATTAAAGAGAATTCAGAGCTTTTCTGATTTCTTCAGTCTTATTGAGCTTTTCCCATGGAAGATCGAGGTCACTTCTTCCGAAATGTCCATATGCAGCAACATCTTTATAAATCGGTCTTAATAAATCAAGTTCCTCTATAATTGCCCCTGGTCTTAAATCAAATACTTTATCTATGACTTCTATGATCTTTTCGTCCGATACTTTTCCTGTTCCGAATGTTTCAGCTGTTACTGATACAGGCTTTGCAACACCTATAGCGTAGGCGAGTTCAATTTCTATCCTGTCTGCAGCACCGGCTGCCACGAGGTTTTTGGCAACCCACCTTGCAGCATACGCAGCGGATCTGTCCACCTTTGTCGGATCCTTTCCTGAAAATGCACCGCCGCCGTGTCTTCCGTATCCGCCGTAGGTGTCTACTATGATTTTTCTTCCCGTAAGACCTGAATCCCCCTGGGGTCCGCCTGTTACAAACCTTCCTGTAGGGTTGATATAGTATTTTGTGTCTTCGGAGAGTAATTCTTCAGGGATAACAGGTTTGATCACATATTCCAGAATATCGTCTTGGATTCTTTCGTGTTCCATTTCAGGCGCGTGCTGGGCTGATATTACAACTGTATCCACAGCAGCCGGTCTGTCATTTTCATAAACCACTGTAACCTGGCTCTTGCCGTCTGGTCTTAAGTAAGAAAGGAGTCCGTTTTTTCTGACTTCAGTGAGTTTTTTTGCAAGTTTATGGGAAAGATCAATGGGAAGCGGCATGTAATTTTCCGTTTCATTGGTCGCATAGCCGAACATCATACCCTGGTCCCCTGCGCCTCTTGACTCCCTTGCTTCCCTGGAGTTCTGATCCCTTGTCTCAAGAGCATTGTCAACGCCCATTGCGATATCGGGGGACTGTTCATCTATGGATACCAAAACTGCACAAGTTTCACAGTCAAATCCATATTTTGCACGGTCATAGCCTATTTCCCTCACGGTATCGCGCACTATTTTCTGAATATCTATATAGCACGATGTGGTTATTTCCCCCATGACGTGTATAAGTCCTGTGGAAGCTGTTGTTTCACATGCAACCCTTGCAGATGGATCCTTTTCGAGAATCGCATCGAGAACCGCATCTGAAATCTGGTCGCACATCTTGTCCGGATGTCCCTCTGTAACTGATTCTGAAGTAAAAAGACGTCTTGTCATAATATATGTCTCCTTATATTGATTTTCTTTATTTTTATTTACCTGGATAACGTATGAAAAAATTAAAAGCTCCCTTAAAAAAATAAGGAAGCTCGAATATATTCCTCTCATCTTGCACGTCATGTGCAGGAATTGGCACCGTGCTAAAGCCGGTTGCCGGGTTTCACAGGGCCACTTTTCCCTCCACCTCTCTTGATAAGAGCTTCTATGAAATTTTAAACTGGTGGAGGAGAGTGGATTTGAACCACTGAAGCTATTGCAACAGATTTACAGTCTGCCCCCTTTGGCCACTCGGGAACTCCTCCGGAGCTGGTGGTCAGAATCGAACTGACAACCTGCTGATTACAAGTCAGCTGCTCTACCATTGAGCCACACCAGCATATATATCCTTTACGGGATAAAATTATTTTACAATAAAAAATATCCCTGTACAAGGTAAATCAGTAAATTTGGTGGAGGAGAGTGGATTTGAACCACTGAAGCTATTGCAACAGATTTACAGTCTGCCCCCTTTGGCCACTCGGGAACTCCTCCTTAAATAAACTGACAAAGACTATTGTATTATCAAACTCCGGGAAATGCAAGAGTATTTTTTTATTTATCTCAGAACTTTAAAGAAACCTTTAAAGAAAGTTTCTGGAGGAGGATAAAAAAAGCTCATTTTTCCCCTCTTCTTTCACTTTCTATGGCTTTCTCTGCCTGCTTTATTTCAGCTCTTTCCTGTCTCTTCCTGGATATCTCCCCGTTCTTTCCCTGCTTTTCCTTACTCTTTCCTTGCTCTTCCTTATTCTTTCTTTTCCATTGTTTTCTTCTTCACTGAAAATTACAGTAATTCAAAATTTTATATGGGATGAAAATAAAATGAGAGAACGGATCCTCAATGAAAGGATGTATTCTCTCAATTTAATCATGGCAAATAAAGTGTTCCGGGATTTTCCCTGTTTTCCTTATTTAACCTATGGGGACAATATTGTCTCCTATGAAATGTCTGAAAAAGAGCAGGAGAAGAATTCCTCCGAGTATCAGCATAAGACCTGTGACCACATGCTTTTTACGCACTGCCGACTCCATGAATCCCGTTATAATGGCAAGGATGGCTGCAAAATGTACTGCCATACCAAAAATATCGTTGAGGTAAATATTCATATCTTTTAACCCCTTCCGGGCGGTATTTTTACTATGCTTTATTATAACACTATTCGCTGTCGAGTGTCCTTAATCTTTCCTTTGCCCTTTCATAGGCTTCACGGGTCTTTTCCTTTTCAAATTCAGAACCGTTGTTTAAATTTTCTTTGGCATTTCTTAATGCTTCCTCTGCCCTTTCACGGTCGATATTTTCCCTGAATTCTGCAGAATCGGTTATGAATATCACACTGTTTTTAAGGACTCTCATGAGTCCGCCTGAAGTAAAAAGAGTAAGAGTATTTCCGTCAAGATCCCTTATTACGGTCTTTGATGGGACTGTGAGGGTAATAAAGGGGGAATGGTCGGGAAGTATTTCAAATTCGCCTCCGGTGTTTTTCGTGGTGACTGAATATATATCCTTTTCAAGGAGAACTTCATCTGCTGTAACAAGTCTTAAGTGAAGTGAATTTTCCACTACCTTATCATCTCCTCGGCCTTTCTTACAACATCATCTATGGTGCCGCAGAATAAGAATGCAGCTTCAGGGATTCTGTCGTGCTTTCCTTCGAGAATTTCCTTAAAACCTCTTACGGTTTCTTCTATGGGGACGAATTTTCCGGGTATTCCCGTAAACTGTTCACCTACTCTGAAAGGCTGTGAGAAGAATCTCTGTATCTTTCTGGCTCTTCCGACCGCCGCCCTGTCTTCCTCACTTAATTCTTCAACACCCAGTATTGCAATGATATCCTGTAGTTCCCTGTATTTTTCAAGGACCTTTATGACTTCCCTTGCGGTTTCGTAGTGATCTTTTCCTACTATCATGGGATCGAGTATTCTCGATGTGGATGCCAGTGGATCCACAGCAGGGTAGATACCGAGTTCAACTATTTTTCTGTCGAGGACCGTCGTTGAGTCAAGGTGTGTGAATGTCGTTGCAGGAGCCGGGTCTGTAAGGTCATCGGCGGGGACATATACTGCCTGCACTGATGTTATGGAACCTGTCCTTGTGGATGTTATTCTCTCCTGTAGTGCTCCCATTTCAGTTGCAAGTGTCGGCTGATAACCAACGGCTGAAGGTATTCTTCCAAGAAGGGCTGAAACTTCCGAACCTGCCTGGGAGAATCTGAATATGTTGTCTATGAATAAAAGAACATCCTGTCCCTTGTCCCTGAAGTATTCCGCCATGGTAAGTCCAGTGAGGGCAACCCTCATCCTGGCTCCGGGAGGTTCATTCATCTGTCCGAATACAAGGGCAGTCTTTTCAATAACACCTGATTCCTTCATTTCCCTGTAGAGGTCATTTCCTTCCCTCGATCTTTCTCCTACTCCTGTGAATACGGAAAGACCGTCGGATTCCTTAGCTATGTTATTGATAAGTTCCTGTATGAGGACTGTCTTTCCGACACCGGCACCGCCGAAGAGTCCTATTTTACCGCCCTTCATGTAGGGGGCAATGAGGTCTATTACCTTGATTCCTGTGACGAACATATGGGGTTCCACTTCCTGTTCCTCAAATGAGGGAGGTTTTCTGTGGATGGGCATCTTCATCTGGGATACAAGTTCACCTTCCCCGTCTATGGTCTCACCGAGGACATTGAAGAGTCTTCCTAAGGTTCTCTGTCCCACGGGTACTTCTATAGGTGCACCTGTGTCGACAGCCGTAAGACCTCTTTTAAGGCCTTCAGTGGGTTCCATTGCTATGGCCCTTACTATATCGTCACCTATGTGCTGTTCGACTTCCGCATAGGTCTTTTTTCCGTTTGTATCCTCTATTTCAACGGCATTGAAAATCTGAGGCATTACACCGTCCTTAAACTGTATGTCAAGTACAGGTCCTATGATCTGTACGACCTTTCCTTTGTTTTCCGTCATTATTCCTCCTATCTCAGGGCTTCGGAGCCGCCCACGATTTCCGAAATTTCCTGTGTTATCATGGACTGTCTTAACCTGTTGAACTGCCTTCCAAGATCCATAAGGATCTCATCGGCATTTTTTGTCGCGCTCTCCATGGCCCTCATCCTGATCGCCTGTTCAGAAGTTTTCGATTTTAAGAGAATATTGTATATCTTTTCCTTAAGATACATCTCCATAATCTTTTCCTGCATAAGATCCGCGGAGGGTTCGTATTCAAAGAGTATGTTTTCCCCGCCTTCCCTGCCGGGTGTTTCCTCACGGTCCATGGGAAGGAGTCTTACCTTTCTGACTTCAGTCCTTACGGGGTTTATGTAGTCTGTAAAATAAAGATTAACTTCGTTGACATACCCGTTTTTATAAAGTCCGAGGGTATGGTCAAAGAGTTCCTCCGTATCCTTGAAAGTCGGAAGATCTCCTATGGGAATGATTTCTGAATGAAGGTCGTCGAGGAATACTTTTTTAAGAAGAGCCATACCTCTGTTTCCTGTGGTTATTATAAAGGGAACTTCCTTTTCGGTCTGCATATCCATAAGTGCACGGCTTATCATGGCTGTATTGAATCCGCCGACCATTCCCTTTCCTGAATTGCAGATTATATAGAGCTTGTTGTCCCTTCCGTGGTTGTCAAAATAAAAGGAATCCTTCTCCTTAATACCTTCTACAACCTGCCCCACAATTTCAGAAAGTGAGGAAAAGTGCTTCTCATTGGAATAAAGAAGAACCCTCGCCCTCTGGTATTTCGATGTGGAGACAAGGCCCATGGCCTTTGTAATCTTTCTCGTATTGTTTACTATCTTGAGTCTTCTCTTGATGCTTAAAAGTGTTGTTCCTGCCATACTCCACCTCTAAACCACGAAGTAGTTCTTCTTGAATTCGGCGATGGCTTCAGTAAGCTGCGCTGCCGTTTCATCAGTAAGATCGCCTGAAGATACAATTTCCTTTCCTATATTCCTGTGGTAGGTATCGAGGTAATCCAGGAATTCTTCTTCGAATCTTATTATGTCCTTGACTTCAATGTCGTTCATGAGGTTATTGACTACGGCATAAAGGAGCATTACCTGCTTTTCATATCGCATTGGCTGATATGGCGGCTGTTTTAATACCTCCACAATTCTTCTTCCCTTGGCGAGAAGATTGCTGCTTGTTTCATCCATGTCAGTACCGAACTGGGAGAATGATTCAAGTTCCCTGAACTGTGCAAGGTCCAGTCTCAATTTACCTGATACCTTCTTCATTGCCTTTGTCTGGGCATTACCGCCGACCCTCGATACGGATATACCGGGGTTTATGGCTGGCCTTACACCGCTGAAGAAAAGGTCACTCTGTAAAAATATCTGTCCGTCTGTGATTGATATTACGTTGGTAGGGATATATGCAGTGATGTCCCCTGCGAGTGTTTCAACTATGGGAAGAGCTGTCATGGAGCCTCCTCCTAATTCATCGCTTAACTTTGCAGCCCTTTCAAGGAGTCTTGAGTGGATGTAGAATACATCCCCGGGGTAAGCTTCCCTTCCGGGCGGTCTTCTTAAAAGAAGTGACATTGTCCTGTAGGCAACGGCGTGCTTACTGAGATCATCGTATACAATGAGGACATCCCTGCCCTTTTTCATGAAATACTCGCCTATGGTACATCCGGTATAGGGAGCGATAAACTGCAGAGGGGCGGTATCCGATGCCGATGAGGATACTATTATGGAGTAGTCCATGGCACCGTTTTTCGTAAGAAGGTTATAGATATTGGCAACGGTACTCTGTTTCTGACCGATTGCGACATAAATACATATTACGTTCTTGCCCTTCTGGTTTAAGATGGTATCTATCGCAATCTGGGTCTTTCCGGTCTGCCTGTCACCTATTATAAGTTCCCTCTGTCCTTTTCCGATGGGGACCATAGAATCTATTGCCTTTATTCCGGTTTCAAGGGGTTCAGTTACAGACTGTCTTTCTATAACACCGGGTGCGGGAACTTCAATGGGTCTTAAGGTACTGGGATCTATGTTTCCCTTACCGTCTATGGCTTCACCGAGGGGGTTCAAAACCCTTCCGATGAGGTTTTCACCTACGGGTACTTCAACTATATTTCCGGATTTAGTAACTACATCCCCTTCCCTTACTCCTTCGTTGGTACCCAGGAGTACACAGCCGACGTTGTCGTATTCGAGGTTTAAGGCCATTGCCTTTACTCCGTTGGGGAAGTTTACAAGTTCTCCTGCCAAGCAGTTGTCAAGTCCGTAGACCCTTGCTATTCCGTCACCTATCTGTACGATGGTTCCTGAATCCACGGTCTCTATCTTTTTTTCAAATCTTTCAATTTCCTGTCGGATAACTGAGGTTATTTCTTCCGGTTTGATTCTCATATGTTCACCTCAATTTTTGAAATCATGGAATTCTTAAGTGTGTTTATACGGCTTCTCACGGATGCATCCATGAGCTCATCGCCGACTCTAATGACGATGCCTCCCAAAACTTTGGGGTCCACCACTTCGTCGATCAGTATGTCCTTGCCGTATTTTTTCCTTAATTTTTCCTTAAGTTCAGCCTTCTGTCTGTCTTTTAAAGGAACGGCAACCCTTACATGGGCCGTCAGTGTGTTCCTGTGTTCAAGATCTATTTTTTTGAGTTCTTCGACCTTTTCCCTTAAAAAGAGAATTCTGTCCTTTTCTATAAGGAGAAGGAGAAATGTTATAAGGTCTTCATCGAGTCTTCCCTTGAAGAGGTTAATAAAAAACTTCTTCTTTTCGCCCGTTGTTATTTCAGGATGTTTAATAATATTCTGAAATTCCGGGTTTTCTTCGATGATCTTAACTACTGCTTCAAGGTCTCCTATGTATTTTTCCACCCTGTTCTTTGACACTGCCACATCGTAGAGTGCCTGGGCATATCTTTTATCGAGGAATTCATACATTAAGCATCACCTGCTTGTGAAATTACCTCGTCAACCAGTCTGTCGTAGGTTTCTTCAGTGGCGGTTTCACCTATAACCTTCTGGGTAAGGGCAGTTGCCATTTCAACGACATTCTTTCTCGCTTCCTTCCTCGCCTGTTCCCTTTCCCTGTCAGCGTCGGTTGTACCCCTTAAAACGATCAGCTTCGCTTCGTTTCTTGCTTCCTCGACTATTTCATTGTAGAGGCCTTCAGCCTTGTTCTTCTGTTCCTGGATGATTCTGGCTCCCTCTTCACGGAGACCCTGTTCTTCTTCCTTTGCGGATTTCAGAAGATTTTCAGCTTCTTCCCTGTCTGCAATCGCCTTGTCTATATTGTCCCTTATTGTCCTGTTTCTTTCTTCCATGACCTTACTGATCTTGTTGAAGAAGAATATTCTGACGATAAGGAAGAATATTATTAAATTTATTACACTCAGCAGTATTTCTGAAAGATGTATACTCAAATTTTATTCCTCCCCGTGTCTTTTTTCCTGATTTTCTTAATCACTTTCTTCCCGGATTCCCTGAAAAGATAAAACTAGTTGATTCCAACGAAGATAAGGAGTATAGCCACGAGAAGACCGTATATTGCTGTCGCTTCGGCGAAGGCTGAACCTATAACCATTATTGTTATGATCTTACTTGATGCTTCAGGCTGCCTTGATACAGCTTCAACTGCCTTTCCTGTCGCAAGTCCTGTTGAAACACCTGCTCCCAATCCTGTAAGCACTGCTATGGCAGTTGCTATCGCCCTTAATCCTAATGCCAGTTCCATTAATGTGTCCTCCGTATGATGTTTTTATTATTTTATTCTTTATTGATATGCGTTTAATGTTTTTGATATTCTGCTTATACCTTATTCATGCGGATTGAAAATTTATTCCAACCACTTATCTTTATCACCGGTATGGCAGAGATTATACTGCCGGGTATTATCCGGTACAGTTTCCATTTTTCAGTATTTTCAGATTCCGGTTCTCTTATCCTGCCCCTTATATTTACTTCTAAGCCTCGTGTGTCTCCGAAGATTCATCTGCCGTAAGCTTTATCTGGATCATTGTGAGGAATGTAAATATAACTGCCTGTATTGCCCCGTCAAAGATATCAAAGTATGCATGGAAGGGGATAGGCAGAACGAGCGCCGTAAAGTGCGACAGTCCTGTCAGTGCTCCGTAGAGAAGTGACATGACAACAGTCGCTGCAAGTATGTTACCGAAAAGCCTCAGCGCAAGTGATATGGGAAGAATCAGCCTGTCCATGAGTGTTATCGGCAGAAGAAAAGGCATGGGTTTGACGTAGGAACTTAAATACCCCTTCAATCCTCCCTCTTTTATGGCATTTGCATTGATGATTACAAAGGCCGCAAGTCCAAGACCAAGTGTTGTGGAAAAGCTCGACGTCGCAGGTTTTAACCCCACGAGTCCCACGAGATTCTGGCCGAGTATATAGAATAAGAACGTCCCTATAACCGGTATGAAACCGAGGTACTTCTCACCCATATTGTCCGTGACAATTCCGTGGATGAAACCATATATGGTTTCAGAAAAAATCTGTTTTCTCGACCCGGGTATGGTCTTCATCCCGCTTCCTAAAAATATAAAAAGAAGTGAGAGGAAAATCATACACCCGGTTGAAACCAGCATGGGTTTTGTAATGGCTATTTCAAGCCCTGCAAGATTAAAAACCCGGACCGGTCCTTCCGTTATGAATTCAACCATTTTTTACCTCCTTAAAAAATATCCACAGGCGCAAAGTATAATAAGAACTTTACTTCCCGCACAGCATTCTAATTATTGACTTATATCGTCTATTTTTCAACTTATGATAAATTATTGATAATCACCTTATAATATTCCGCCATTCAGATGACAAGCCATACACAGTATACATCTGTTTTTACAGGGCGGGAATTATCTGTACTGCCTTAAGCCTAATCTGTATCACTTTTCCCGCTCCGCCTTAGTTATATCCCCGTTTCTTCGGTTTTTTCATCTTCTTCAATCCTTACAATTTTTTCCATATCCATGGGGTTTTTCTTCTCGTTGTACTGTGAATAAAGATAAATCGAAGGGAAAATCATGATGAATCCTGCCATGAAAAAGAGACCTTCAGAAAGCCCATATCTTATGAAGAAAAAGGCTGCAGCACCTGCTGTTACTACTGCCTTTGCCATGGATATAAGTGAAGGAAGCCAGGGATTTTGACCTGAAGTTATGGTATGTCTAAGTCCTGCAGTACTTAAAAAGAACCCAAGTGCCGATAAGACTCCCCCGGTTACAACTGCAAGAGCAGGTTTAATACCGAATGTAAAATACGCTGCGGCGAAAATCAGAACTGAAAAAAAGAGGGCTTTTGAAATGACCTGCTTTAAAAATATTTTAAGCTCAGCATCCATATTTTAGTTACCCCCTTTTGTTTATTCTGTTATTTCTGTTTTTCTTTATAGTGTTCTTACAAGACTTCTTATGGTTTATTATATTTCTTAATTCTTTCTGTTTTCTGTCGCTACTTGGTGCCGAACAGTCTGTCTCCTGCATCGCCAAGACCCGGGAGGATATAACCCTGTTCATTGAGTCTTTCATCTATTGATGCTACGAAAATATCCACATCGTCGTGGGCATTTTTAAGTGCTTCAATTCCTTCAGGTGCAGCAATGAGTCCCACAAATTTTATGTTGGAAGCACCCTTTTTCTTCAGCATTGCTATGGCATCAATTGCAGAACCCCCTGTTGCGAGCATTGGGTCGACTACAATTATTTCCCTCTCACTTATATCAAGGGGAAGCTTACAGAAATATTCCACGGGCTGAAGTGTCTCCTCGTCCCTGTAAAGACCGATATGTCCCACTTTGGCCGCAGGAACGAGCTTTCTCATGCCTTCAACCATTCCTAGTCCTGCCCTTAATATAGGAACTATCGCGAGCTTCTTTCCGGAGAGCATCCTGCATTTTGTCACACACATGGGAGTTTCAACTTCCACTTCCTCAGTTGCTTCATCCCTTGTAACTTCGTATGCCATGAGCATAGCTATTTCTTCCACGAGTTCCCGGAAGTCCTTTGAACCAGTATTTTTGTCCCTTATAAGTGCCAGTTTATGGCAGATCAGCGGGTGGCTTATTTCAGTCACTTTTCCCATCAGTTTTCCTCCAGCTTTGTAATTTTATCTATTCTTTTTGAATGTCTTCCGCCTTCAAATTCTGATGACAGGAATTCATCGGCAATCATCAGTGCAAGTCCCGCGCCCACTACCCTTTCGCCGAGGCACATCACATTGGCATCATTATGCTGTCTTGTTGCCCTTGCTGAAAACACATCGGACAAAAGAGCTGCCCTTATACCCTTTATTTTATTTGCTGCAATTGACATTCCTATGCCTGTACCGCAGACGAGAATTCCTTTTTCTGTTTCCCCCGAAACCACCGATTTACATACCTTTTCTGCGTAATCGGGATAATCTACGGATGAAGGTCCGTCAGTTCCAAAATCAATAACTTCATGGCCATTTTCTTCAAGGTGACTTTTAAGTGTCTCCTTCAAGGTAAAACCGCCGTGGTCTGAACCCATTGCTATCTTCAAAATCAATCCGCTCCTTTTCTTAAGTTCCTATATAAGTTTTTTCCCGTTCTTTCAGAACAATACTTTTTTTGACAATATTTTTCCGGATAATATTTTTCCGGACAATGTCTTACAAGTCCAGTATTTTTTATGTCCACTCTATGCAAGACTATATTATTATCAGTAATCAATGGAATGAATCAAACCTGATCCAGAGTCCGAACTGAATCATTCCTTATCCAGAGTCAGAACTGAATCATTCCAGGTCTAAAGTTCCTCTGATATTTTTTTTATGAGATTATAAAGTTCCTCAAAGGTTTCCAGATATACACGGGAATCACTTCCGAAAGGGTCACTGATATCGCCGTTGCCTTCACCTGAAAATTCCTTAAGTGTATGGACTGACTGAAGACCTGCAAAGGCTTTTAAAAAATCCCGGTGTCTTTTTTCCATGGTTAATATGAGTGCACCTTCTGCTTCTTCCTCAGTGAGGTTTTCCGCAGAATGGGAAATCGTAATACCGAGTTTTTTCTTAAGTGTATCAGAGGCTTTCATATTTATGGGAGACCCTTTCTGTGCACAGATTCCCCTTGACAATACTTCAATATCAGGTCTTAAAGTCCTCAGAATGGCTTCAGCCATGGGACTTCTGCAAGTGTTTCCTGTACAGACAAATATCACCTTCATTCCCTGACCTCCAGTGAAGAAAACCCTGCCGCCCTGTCAATCCTGTTCATTACGGCAAGTCCTATCCCTTCCCCGGGAAGTTCCTCGACGTATATGACTTCATATCCTCTGTCGTCGGCAAGTCTTAAAGCTTCAAATATTCCGTGGGCAGCTTCCCGGGGACCGTCAAACCTCATTACTTTACCCGGGGGCATTTCTCTTTCACCTTCAATGATAACAGATGGAGTAAATATTATGGCACAGGTTTCCTTATTATTAAAAAGTTCAGATGTGAGGAATTTACCTCTGGCTTTTTCTGATCCTTTTATGACAATCACCTTCGCCTCGGGTGAATAATGTGTGTACTTCATTCCAGGGGCTTTGGGAACTTCCCCGTCCTTCAGTTCCCCGGATGACTTATAAATTACATCTCCGATGGTTTCTTTAAGCTCTTCAAGAGTTACTCCTCCGGGTCTTAAAACTTCAGGTTTTTCACCGGAAAGATCAATTATCGTGGATTCTATTCCGACTTCTGATAAATCCCACCCGAGAATCATGTCGACCCTTCCGTCAAGGTCCTTCACACATCTTTCAAAGGTAGTCGGCGATGGTCTTCCTGATATATTGGCTGAAGGTGCAGCAATGGGAACTCCGGATAATTTTATAAGGTCCTGCGCCGCCCTGTTTTTCGGCATCCTTATTCCAACGGTTGAAAGCCCTCCCGTTGTAGCATTTGGGATATGTGCCGCTTTTTTAAGAATTATTGTGAGAGGTCCGGGCCAGAATCTTTCCATGAGTTTTTCTGCATCGGACGGAATGTATTCTGCAGCTCCCATGAGATTAAAATCTGCAACATGGAGAATAAGAGGATTATCCCCCGGTCTTCCCTTTGCCTCAAATATCTTTTTTACCGCTTTTTCATCCGTTCCGTCAGCTCCCAGACCATATACGGTTTCCGTCGGAAAAACGACGGTCCCACCGGATTTTATAATTTCCGCCGCCTTATCAAGAGCTTCTATGTATTCACTTTCAGGAAGCCCTGAAAGATTTATTTTTATGGTATCCATTTAGGGTCCCCCTTTATTATATATACCCGCGTTAAAAAAGCAGTCTTTAAACTGCTTTTATGCCTGGGTTCCCATGAGTTTCAGTTTTTCACTCTGATCATATGCAGTAAGAGAATCTATCATCTCATCGAGATCCCCGTCCATGAATGAATCAAGTTTATATAGTGTAAGACCAATCCTGTGGTCTGTAACCCTTCCCTGGGGGAAGTTGTATGTCCTTATCCTCTCTGATCTGTCACCTGTTCCGACCTGGGATTTTCTCTCATCTGCAATTCCCTTGTTTCTTTCTTCTTCAGCGAGTTCAAATAATCTCGACTTTAAAATCTTAAGGGCTTTTTCCTTGTTTTTAAGCTGGGATTTTTCATCCTGACAGGCAACGACTAGTCCTGTAGGAAGATGGGTTATTCTTACAGCAGAGTCAGTGGTATTAACAGACTGCCCTCCGTTTCCTGAAGATCTGTATACGTCAATTCTTAAGTCATTGGGTCCGATTTCCACTTCAACATCATCAACTTCAGGTATAATCGCAACGGTAACAGTTGATGTATGGATTCTTCCTGAACTCTCGGTTTCGGGAACCCTCTGTACCCTGTGGACACCTGATTCGTACTTTAACTTTGAATAAGCTCCCTGACCCTTTATCATGAAGACAACTTCCTTCACTCCGCCGATGTCGGTTTCGTTGAGGGACATAAGTTCAACCTTCCACCTTTTTTCCTCGGCGTATCTTAAATACATCCTGTGGAGTGAATGTGCAAAGAGAGCTGCTTCGTCTCCACCGGCACCGCCTCTTATTTCCACAAAGACGTTCCTTGAGTCGTTGGGGTCCCTGGGTATAAGCATTATCCTTATATCGTTCTCAGCTTCTTCAGTCTTTTCGGTGAGGGATTTTATTTCATCCTGTATCATTTCCTTCATCTCAGGGTCGTCATTTTCCCTGAGCATGAGTTCATTGTCTTCAAGGTCACTCTTTGCCTTTTTATATTCCCTATATTTTGTAACTATCTCTTCAAGGTCAGAATGTTCCTTTACCAGCTTCTGCCATTCACTCTGGTCGGCCATGACCGACGGGTCAGAAATCTGGTGGGATAATTCATCGTATTTGTTTTCTATAAAACTCAGTCTTTCTAACATTTAATCATCACTCCGTTTCAGTTCTTCATTATAACACAAGGCAGGAAATCCTGTAAAACCAAAATGATTCTACTGATACCCTATAGATAATCCCTTATGAATAATCTTAAATGGATAAGAATAAGGAAATATGAAAACCCACCGGTAAGTAAATAAGCATAAGGATAAACAGAGTAAGAAAACCCAAGGGTTCAAATTAAACTTCAAAAATGAAGATATGAAAAGCTTAAGGATGAAAAAGATGAAAACACTTATTCCTTAAGCCTTCCCGAAACTGCCCTCTTTATCCCGCTTAAATCCTTAATTATTTTAATATCGGTGAATCCTTTTTCTTCCATCATGGATTTTACTTCCTCAGCCTGATCGTGACCCACTTCGAATGCAAGGTGTCCATGTGGGTTTAAAAAGGAAACGGAATCACTTGTTATCCTTCTGTAAAAGTCGAGTCCGTCAGAACCTCCGTCCAGTGCCCCTATAGGTTCATAGTCCCTGACGTCCTTCTGAAGGTTTCCGATATCTTCTCTTCTGATATATGGAGGATTTGAGACAATGATGTCAAATTTACTGCCTTTTTCCAAAGACCCGAAAAGGTCACCCTGGGAGAATGTAATTTTCCCGGATACTCCGTTTCCTGATGCATTTTTTTCTGAAACTGCCAGGGCTTCCGGTGATATGTCTGATAATGTTACACAGGTGTTTTTATTTAAAACTGCCAGGGATATTCCGATTGCACCCGAGCCTGAACACATATCGAGAACTTTAGGGTTTTTAACTTCAGTATATTCATCCTTTAAAATCCTTAAGACTTCTTCAGTGAGTATTTCAGTATCAGGACGGGGTATCAGGACATTTTCATCGACATAAAACCTAAGGCCCATGAATTCCTTCTCTCCTGTAATATATGCTACGGGTCTTCCCATCCGCCTCTCTTCAAGGAGCTCAATATATCTTTGGACTGTAGTTTCATCTGTTTTCTCATCACCGTGACTTATAAGATATACCCTGTCTTTCCCCAGAAGATAAGAAAGAATAAGATCCCTGTCAAGGCCAGGTAAATCGGTTCCCTTTAATATATCAAGCCCCACTTTTCTAAGTTCAGAAAGTTTCACTTTTAATCCTTTCCTTTCTCTCTTCTTCCCATTTTTTCTTTTCCTTCATGTAACATTCGGCACAGAGGGATTCGTATTCGACGGAATCCTCTCCGTCTATTGCAACCTGCTCTCCCTCAAAGACAAATCTTCCGTTTATCTTTCTGCCGTTGAACATGGCCTTTTTACCGCAGGAACAGATGGTCTTCATTTCTTCAAGTGTATGGGATATCAGAAGAAGCCTTTCACTTCCCGGGAAGCCTTTTCCCGAAAAATCAGTCCTTAATCCGTAGCAGATAACCGGTATCTTTAAATCCACTGTAACCATGAGAAGCTGATCTGCCTGAATGGAAGTCAGAAACTGAGCTTCATCTATAAGTATGCAGTCTATTTTTTCCCCGTTCTCAACCATTTTTTCAACCACTTCAATACAGTCGTCCTCTGAACGTAAAAAGCAGTCCACCTGCCTTCCTACACCGAGCCTTGAAAGAAGTCTTGAACCACCCTTGGTATCTATCATGGGCTTAAATACCTTTACTGACATGCCCCTTTCCTCATAGTTGAATGCAACCTGCATGAGGGCAGTGGATTTACCTGAATTCATAGCCCCATATCTGAAAAACAATTTTGCCATCTTAAAGACTCCTTACTTTTTAGTCTTTCTCATTATAGAAAATATACTGAGGATTTTAAAGGACAATAAAAAGAATCAGGAAACATACTTGAATGAAATACTTGGACGAAATACCTGAATTAAAAGATAACAGATTCTTTCACACTGACAGTTTATATCCCATAAAAACTTTATTTACAGGTTATTCTACATCTCAGGATTTAAGGATTTATTCGGTAACAATCTAAATTAAATCCAATACTCTGCATAATCCCTATAAGTTATTCCTTCTATAGAAATCATTTGACTCTTTTGAGTTATTCTGATACTATTATGAAGTTATTCAGACAAATCTGAATATCAAATATTAAATGAGGTGAATCGCTATGAGAGAAGGCATACATCCGGAATACAACCATGAAGCAGTTGTAAAGTGTGCATGTGGAAACACATTTACTACAGGATCAGTAAATGACGAACTTAAAGTTGAAATATGCTCAGCGTGCCATCCTTTCTTCACTGGAAAGCAGAAGATAGTTGATGTGGGCGGCAGAGTAGACAAATTCAAGAAGAAGTTCGCAAAGAGCTCACAGAACAAGGCTGCAGCAGAAGACAAAGCTGAATAATAAAAACTTTATAGCCAAAAAAATAAAGTACCTCATGGTGCTTTATTTTTTTATGCCGATTTTTATTGATTGCTTTTGTCTTGCTTTTTATAGTGTTATAAATTAAGTTTTCATTGCTCAGAAAAAAATATAACAGAGGGCCGGTTTCGCCGCCCCTCTTGTTATGGTTCTACTCTTCCTGCCCTGGTTTACTTTTTCCCCGGTATAAGTTCAAACACTCTTATTGTACCTGATACATCAAAAGAGGCTGAAAGAAGAGGTCTTTTGTCAGGGGAGTAATTGGGTGGTATGAATATGAGATCCGCAGGAGATGAATCTCCCAGGGTTTCTCCTGAAAAGTCTCTAGAATTGACATAACTTTCGACGTGGATATTGTAAGGATCTGTAATATTGTAGACTACAATTCCTCCTGTCTGTTCAAGTCCTGTAAAGGCATATACTTCGCCTGAATATTTACCTGTGGTAATTGTTTCAGGTTCTGTACCCTTAAGTGGTGACTGTGTGTCCATAAGAAGATCCGATGAAGAGGAGTTGAAAAATTTCGGCAGTGCTTCCGCAGTCATTTTTTCAAATGCACTTCCGGAGTCGAATACCATATAGAAATTTCCGTCTTCTCCGATTGTCCAGACTGAAAATGACCTGCCGCCGAAAATATATTTTTTTGAAGAATCAAAACCGTCATAACCTTCGGTGTTAAAATACATTACACCGCCTTTGCCTTCAGTTACATCTGAATGGTTATTCCATACTCTTTCCTGTCCTTCATTGGCAGTCAGTATATATGTCTTTCCCTTATGCTCATAGAGGGATATTCCATCGGGCATGTATATACCCATTACATCTTCATTTACAATATCAATTTTCCCGTCGTTTTTAAGGTCGAGTTCATTGCCGGCCATGCTGTGGTCCTTGAACCCCAGGGGATAAACCTCTTTGAATTCTCCCTTTTCAATGTCCAGAACAGCTATGGAATTAGCTTCCTGAAGTGTCACATAGGCAAACTTCCCGCTGCTGTCGCAGGCGATGGAAGTAGGTTCAAAGTCTGATGAGGGTAAAGTATCTTTTTTGATTAATATACCCCTTGATACAAGATCTTCTCTTTTTTCATCAAAGCCTGTAAAATCAGCCCTTACTGTATTTCCACCTGTAAGAATCTTCTTCGTGGGCTTTTTGGGGATTGTTACAGGTCTTATTGTATTGCTCGAAGATATCGGAGCTCCGGGAACTGTTACAATATTGCCTTTTCCGTCTTTTAATGGGTTTCCGTCTTTTCCGACAATCTGACCCAGGGAATTCCTGATAAGGGGCTGCCCTGATTTATCAGTGAGGTTTTTACCGTCTTTACCTGTTATATACTCCAGCCCAGGTCCTGGTGTTTCGGGTACTGTTATTTCAAGTTTGCCGTACAGGTCAATTACAGTGACAGTCCCTTTAGGATCATCTGTTCCGGGCCCATAGCCATTTACCGGTGCACCTTCATCTGCTGAGAGAAGATATCTTCCTCCGGGGGTAAAAATTATATTGTGAGGCTGTTTTCCTGTCCATTCAAGTCTTAGAATTTCACCGTTATAATCGGTAAAGACTATAATCCCATCAGAGTATGGGTTTTCCGATTCCACTGAAACCGCAACCATTGCAGCTTCAGGTGACATGGCAACGGATGTGAGCCTTCCGTACTGGAATTTTGAAAAGGGAGAAATCTTTGGAATATTCTTTAGTTTTTCCTTTATATTTATGGTGAATTCAGGCTGATCCATGAGGATTTCCTTGCCCCGTTCCACGTACTTCAAAGAAACTACGTCTATAACATCAGCCTTCTGATTGACGGAATAAATTTTATCATTGTGCGGGTTGAAAGCAGATGATATCAGTACCCCGCCGTTTTTATCAGAAAGTCCGGAGTTATAGGATGCTGCCGGCCTTAAAACCGCCGACGACCCCGAGGCTTTCTTTTCTATATAGGCTCCTGCAGTAAGTGACGGCGATGCTATAAAAATCACCATCAGTACCGCTAAAGTCTTTAATATTTTATTTTTCATTGATTGATTATCCTCCTGTCCTGTCCATAAGGAGATTATATAGACCGGGGATTTAAGAGATATTACACAATTGTAAACTTTCTGAAGAATTTAAAGAATTAATTGTCTTCAGAAGGAACCGGAAACTGATTATCGAGGAATGCTTTATTGGTAGGATATTTCATCATTCTGACAATAAGACCTTCAGTTACTCTTCCGAGGTCAGCTCCGCCGGCAAGGTCTCGCCTTAATTTTATAGATGCTTCCTCTTCCTGTTTGGATAAGAGTTTTTCTTCCCTTCTTGTACCTGATTTTGATATATCCACAGCAGGGAACACCCTTCTTTCCTGAAGTTTTCTGTCTAGGTGTACTTCCATATTACCCGTACCCTTGAATTCTTCAAATATCATGTCATCCATCCTTGAACCTGTTTCGACGAGGGCTGTAGCAAGTATTGTAAGGGAACCGCCTCCTCTTATATTTCTTGCAGACCCGAAGAACTTCTTGGGCATTAAAAGCGCGGCAGGATCAAGTCCTCCTGAAAGAGTCCTTCCTGAAGGAGTAACTGTCAGGTTATAAGCCCTTGAAAGTCTCGTCAGTGAATCAAGAAGAATAACGACATCCTTTCCGTGCTCCACCATTCTCCTCGCTCTTTCAAGTACCATCTGGGCAACCTTGATGTGATTGAAGGGATCTTCATCAAATGTTGAATATATAACTTCACCCTTGATGTTTTCCTTCATGTCTGTAACTTCTTCAGGTCTTTCATCGATGAGGAGAACTATGAGTTTTGCTTCAGGATTATTTTCAGATATCGAATTTGCAATTTTTCTGAGGATTGTTGTCTTTCCTGCCTTTGGGGGAGCCACTATAAGACCTCTCTGACCCTTACCTATGGGAGATATGATATCCATTATCCTCATGGTAATATCATTCTTTCCCTCTTTTAAATTTTCAAGGACGAGTCTTTCTTCAGGGAATATAGGAGTCAGGGTATCAAAATCCCTTCTTCTTATCGCCTTGTCAGGAGTATCACCGTTTACTGTATTTACAAATATCAGTCCCCTGAATTTTTCCCCTTCCCTTGTAGGTCTGGTCTTCCCGGATATTTCATCACCGGTCTTAAGATGAAATCTCCTTATCTGAGCTGGGGATACATATACATCCTCGGGCGAAGTAAGGTAGTTTTCTCCCCTTAAAAACCCGAAGTTGTTGGGTTCCTGTATCTCAAGGACACCCATTGCATCCGTTATGTCCTGAGGAAATACTCTCTCCTCAGTTTCATTCTGATCATTTCTTGTATTGCTGTTATTTCTTTCAGGTGTATTATCAGAAGATTTATCCTGTTTTCTTGCACTGATATTTTCCCTTAAGACTTCCCCGTTCTTATTTCTGAATACTTCTCCTGATTCACCGGTTCCCTTGCCGTTATCTTCACCGGAACTGACAGACTCTGTATTCCCGGCAGTTTCTTCAGCACTGTCCCTGGAGGATATTTCACTTTTTACATTTTCTTCGGAATCCTGCCCAGTGTTTCCCTTTGACTCAGACTGGGTTTCAGGTCTGCTTTCGGGTTTGGTTTCAGTTTTGGTTTCAGGTTTTAACTGAGTCTTAGGTTCAGGATTGGATTTGGTTTCAGATGCTGAAACAGTTTTTTCCTTTTCTTTCTGGTTTGTTTTTTCAGCAATCTCAGAATTTGAGGAAACAGGTGATTCTGTTTTTTCTGATTCTGTTTTATCTTCTTTTGAAGATTTTGCTTTAGGACCTCTCTTTACGGGAGGTTTTTCACTGTTTTCTTTTGTTGTTTTTTTTATTTCCTTCTCTTCGTTGATTTCATTTTTTATGGAAGGTTCAGATTTTCCCGTCAGAAGTTCTATTATTTCATTTTTTTTAAGTCTGCTGGCACCGCTTATACCACGGTTTTTAGCCATCTGTCTCAATTCTGTAACTGTGAGCTTTTTAAGATCCAGTTCCATGTTTCACCTCTTTTTTATTGATTACAACAGGTACTGCTGTATTATGTGCTGTTCTCTTTCTTATGATTCTCTGCGCTGGGTTTTTGTAAGATTTAGATATCCTCAGGAAGAAAATAATGAAATCGGAAAAGATCATATTACTTTATTCCTTTTCCTGTGATTTTAAGAGCCGTTAAAGGCCTCACTTCACAGAGTCAAGATATATGTCCTGAAGATGTATTTTTGATATAAGATCGTCTCTGTCCCCATAGGACAGTTCATAAACCAGGTAAAGTGGATTGATATTTCTTATGAATGTACTTATTCCATTATGGGTAAATATGCCGTGTTTGTCAATTTTGCCGATGTGTTCCATAGCATCTGTCATCTTTTTTTCATATGGTTCATTTACATCGTGTCTGTGGTTTTTCATGACTGATTCTGCGTATCCTCCTGAAAAAGTGAGGTTCAAATGGACACCTTTTATTTTATCTTTAATTCTGCGGGTTTTTTGGATTTTATCTTCCATATATTTCAGCGCTTCTTCTTCATTCCTGATCTTTACCGATGTATTGACAAGGTGGCCAGTATCGAGGAGGAAGAAAGTATGTGGATATATTATGTTTTCCAGAAGATATTCCATAATTTCGCCTGAGAGAAAGTCAAGCCCGGGATACCAGTTGTTTTCGAGGAGAAGCATCGGACCATCACCATAGTTTTCCGTCGCCCCGTTGATGACCTTTATGAATTCTTCTGCTATTTCACGGGATGTATATCTGTATTTATAGGTATAGGCTTCGCGCAGACTCATATGGGATACATGCATGACCACATATTCAACACCCATGGCTTTTGCATCTTCAAGTTCATCCCTTAAATTACTGATATATCCTTCTCTGTCTTTTGCCCTGTAATACATCATGGCTGTTTCAAATGTACCGAAATCTTCGAGTATTCCTTCTTTTCTGCCTCTTATGAAATCCATCCACATTGGATAGAAATAAAGATGGCGTCCGATTATACTCCCTTCGGGTAACATCCCCGTATCTTCCTCTGTTTTTAAAAGTTCAAAGCCGTCGGTCCCGGTCTCTTCCAGGAGACTTTTAAGCTTTTCTTCTGTGTTCCCAAGCTTTTCAAGGGTCCATGGGTCATTTAC
>JBDHVQ010000005.1:0-25850 GCA_039809845.1 Clostridiaceae bacterium
AAATAACACTAAATATTTCAATGCGAGACAGCTTGTTGATAATGGAAGTAATCTTGAAAAATATAAGAACTACGATAAAGAAAAGTATTCTCGAATAATACACCTTGGTCGGTTCTTAAGTGTGCCCTAAGAAAAAATAAATTAAATAAAAATAAACCAGGAGGATATTCCTAATGAAGGAATTCTTCCTGGTTTTCCGTATACTTTATGTAACTATAGTATCTTCACAGTCTGATCTTACCTATAGTATAAAAACATTAGTACCTTTCCTATACTGTCTTTGAAAAATAATATTGTATTTTAGTATGCTTTACCCCAAAGGATGGTGTGCTGTGCTTTCTTTCCGCAGCATACGCATACTGCATCTTCTGCAGGGGTTTCTTCTTCAAGGATACATCTTGATGAGACACCAGCCTCATCCTTTAATCTTTCCTCACATTCCTGGTCACCACACCATGCTGCCTTGATGAAACCAGGTTTTTCTGCAGCAATTGTCTTGAGGACTTCAAGATTTTCTGCAGTGTATATCCTTGTATTCATTCTTTCCCTGGCTGCTTCAAACATGCCTTCCTGTATTTCTGCGAGAAGATTTTTTATCTCTTCCTCTACATTATCGAGGGATAGTTCTCTTTTTTCGCCTGTGTATCTTATTGCAGCTATACATTTATTGTTCTCGATATCCCTTGGTCCCATTTCTATTCTTATAGGGACACCCTTCATTTCATGTTCTGCAAACTTCCAGCCGGCAGATTTTTCGGACTTGTCAGTTTTTACTCTTATTCCGGCTTTTTTAAGGGAAGATTCAAGTTCAGCTGCCTTTTCAAGAACACCTTCCTTGTGGAAAGCTATAGGGACGATTATTACCTGAGTCGGGGCAACTCTTGGAGGTAATACAAGTCCGCTGTTATCACCGTGTACCATGATAAGGGCACCTATTGATCTTGTTGTTAAGCCCCATGATGTCTGGTGGGGATTTTTCAGTTTTCCGTCTTTATCAGTAAATCTTACATTGAATGCCTTTGCAAACCCGTCTCCGAAGTAATGGCTTGTTGCAGCCTGAAGCGCTTTACCGTCCTTCATCATGGATTCTACAGTATATGTTTCCCTCGCTCCTGCAAATTTTTCCTTTTCAGTTTTTCTGCCCGGAATTACAGGTATTGCCATATAGTCTTCATAACACTGCCTATATATATCGAGCATTCTCAGTGTTTCTTCAACTGCTTCTTCTGCAGTTGCATGGATGGTATGACCTTCCTGCCAGAGGAATTCCATTGTCCTTAAGAAAGGTCTTGTAGTCTTTTCCCATCTTAAAACTGAGCACCACTGGTTATATAGTCTTGGAAGGTCGTTGTATGATTCCACTGTCTTTGACCAGTGGTCGCAGAAATGAACTTCTGAAGTAGGTCTTATACATAATTTTTCTGTAAGCTGTTCTGAACCGCCCATTGTTACCCATGCAACTTCAGGTGCGAAACCTTCAACGTGCTGTTTTTCAACTTCGAGAAGGCTTTCAGGAATAAGAAGGGGCATATATACATTCTCATGACCGGTTTCCTTGAACTTTGTATCAAGAAATCCCATTATTCCTTCCCAGATTGCATAACCGTTTGGTCTTATAACCATGCATCCTTTGACAGGGGAATAGTCGACGAGTTCAGCTTTTTTTACGATGTCCGTGTACCACTGAGGAAAATCCTCTTCCATTGTTGCGATCTGCGTTACTGCCTTTTTGGCAGAAGTATCCATTGCCATGATGTCCTCCAGAATAATTTATAAAAATGGGTATAAAAAAAGCACCGTTTCAAGAGACCGGAAAATCCGGCGGTACCACTCCTGTTAATTCAGCATAAAGATGAATTCACTTTAAGGTCTTTATCGCGACCCGCGTCCGGTTTTCACCGGAATGCTCCGCGGTGGGTTCAGAATGAGGATCTGTTTTCTTTCACCTGGACGAAAACTCTCTTTGAAAATCATCAGACTTACTTTTCCGCTTCACAACACTAAAATAAGAATAGTAAAAATTATGAATAAAAGCAATAACGAAATTTCGACATCTTTCAGGATTTTTTCGTTTATAAAATTCTTTTTTTTATTAATAAGTGCTAGAAATAAGTTAACAGAAAATTTAATCCTTAAAAAACAGAATTAACACAAAAAATATTTTGAAGAAAAATGTTTAACATAAAAATTTTATTCTTTCCGAAAATAAACACAGAGAAATTTGGGAATATCCCTGTAATCAATAATCAGTATCACTCGTAAACCATTGAATCAAGCCATTTATAAACACATGAAAGAATTTGTATTTGAAGGTATGGCGAAAATTAAACACATATGTCGTAAATAAGACAGAAATATTGGTTGTTTTGAAAGTAATGATAACGTTAAATTTTGTCAATCCCATAACAATGTGGTTTACAGAGTTTTTAAATATTTTACAGGAGTTGGCACGTCATTTGCTATATATAAAGTGTGGAGTAAAGGAGGAAATTAATGGGGGAAAATTTTAAGTTTGTCCTTAAACAGGGCATCGGTGTTGTGCCGACTGTCGTGGTTAAAGAAGGAGAAAAGGTAAAAAGGGGTCAGGTGATAGCAAAGCTTGATCCTGAAAAGCTCAGTGTGAATTTACACAGTTCTGTAAACGGTACGGTTACTGAAGTGACCGATACTTATGTAATGGTCGATGCAACCGGCACAACAGGGGAATATATAAAAGTAGATACTTCACACTCCCCGGCTGAAATTGTGAGGGAAGCTGGAATTATAGGACTCGGGGGAGCTGGTTTCCCAAGTTATGTAAAACTTGGAACCAAGCTTACAAAGGAAGGCTACATCCTGTGTAATGCGGCTGAATGTGAGCCTGTCCTTGAACATAATATGTATCAGATAAGAGAAAATCCTGAAAAACTTCTTGAAGGCATGAAGATCGCCATGGAGTCAACAGGTGCAGGAAAAGGAATCATAGGTATAAAGTTCAAACACAGGGAAGAAATCAAGCTTCTTACGAAAACCATAAAAGATATGGGCATTACTGACATAAGGGTTCTTCCACTTAAGAACGTTTATCCGGTCGGAGAAGAAAGAGCCCTTATAAGGGATACGATAAATATTCTTCTTGATACAACCGCGTTGCCGGCTGTTGCAGACTGTGTGGTATTCAATGTTGAAACACTTTATGCGATACGTGATGCAGTAAAAGACGGAAAGCCACTTATAGACAAACTTATTACGGTTGCCGGAGAACTCAATGATTTTTCGGAAGCAACTGAAAAAGTGATAGATGTTCCTGTAGGAAAAAGTATAGGAGCAATAATCAATTCTTTCGGAGGAACGAGAGAAGGCTATGGTGAAATCCTGCTCGGGGGACCTTACACCGGAAGAAGAGGCAGTGAGGAAGATGTAGTTACAAAGAACCTCGGCGGAATTATCGTCACCAAAGACTTTGATGATGTCGGAACTGCACTTGGAATAATCCAGTGTGCATGCGGACCCAAGCTTGACAGACTGAATGAAATAGCAGAATCCATGAACGGGGAAGTCGTGGGATACGAAATATGTAAAAATGCAGTTGAAAACAACGGTGCGTTCAAATGTAAAAACCCCGGACACTGTCCCGGACAGGCAGAAAAAGTAATGGCTCTTAAAAAGAAGGGTGCAAGACACATCCTCATAGGGCACTGCTCAGACTGCACAAACACTGTTATGGGGTCAGCTCCCAAACTGAATCTTGAAGTTCACCATGTTACAGATCATGTAATGAAGACAATGGATAAGCCATATATCCGTTTCTTCGATGAAAGCCAGTTATAAGCGCAGTTAAAATATACTGAAAATATATAAAAAACGGAGGAACACTAATGTCAATTACTAAAGAAACGGCAATGAAACATGCCGGTGATAAGGCAGTTACCTGCTGCAGATTTGAAGCAGGAACAGAAATTGAAGCAGCTATTCTTGAAGATCCGGCGATCTTCGATGATCTTGTTGACACAGGATTACTCGAATTTTCTGAAGATTCTCTCACAATCGGTGATGTTTTAGGGGGAAAACTTACAAAGACCCTCGATGCACTGACTCCCATCACTCCTGATGCTGTTGAACTTCCCGAAAAGAAGGAAACCCCTCAGGCTGAAGAGACAAAAACTGAAACACCAGAAGAAAAAACATCTGCGGCTCCTGCAGTAGCTGCTTCGTCATCTGTTCCCCAGGCACATATGTCATACGGCGGAAACCTGATCATCCATATAGGTGAAGGCAAGGATATAAACCTCACCATTCCAATGGGTATTTCAGGAGGAGCTGTGCAGCCAGGAATGCCTTCACAGATGCAGTCTCCTGCAGTACAGGGAAATGGTCAGGAGACAGAATCCACTCCTGAAGTACATGAAGAAAAAGAATTAAGAAGATTAAAGAAAAACTACATAAATATCACTGATATCAAAAGAGGACCAAAAACTGAAATAAAGGGAACTACACTCTATATCAGAGATGGCATTGAAATTGAAGCCGCTGATTCACAGAAACTCGTTACTGACCTTCAGCTTGAAATAATAACACCTGATCACTATTCTGATTATTCTGAAACGATAATGGACGTTCAGCCCATAGCTGTAAAGGAATCAGGAGAACTCGGCACCGGTGTTACAAGAGTTATTAAAGATGTTGTAATGATAGTTACAGGAACTGATGAAAACGGAGTTCAGATAGGTGAATTCGGATCATCCGAAGGCCCCATGGACAGGAATATCATGTGGGGAAGACCCGGATCTCCAGATAAGGGCGATATTTTCATAAAGACTCAGGTGACCATAAAAGCGGGTACCAATATGGAAAGACCCGGACCTCTTGCCGCACATAAAGCTACTGACTATATAACAGAAGAAATCAGACAGGCTCTTAAAGAAGCTGATGAATCACTCGTTGTGGATTCAGAAGAATTTGTTCAGTATAAGAAAAAAGACAGAAAGAAGATTCTTATCATAAAGGAAATCATGGGACAGGGTGCAATGCATGACAATCTCATACTTCCTGTTGAACCCGTCGGTACCCTCGGCGCAAAGCCAAACGTCGACCTCGGAAATCTTCCTGTAATGCTCTCACCTCTTGAAGTCCTCGACGGTGGTATCCATGCTCTTACATGTATAGGACCTGCATCAAAGGAAACTTCAAGGCACTACTTCAGAGAACCCCTAGTAATTGAAGCCATGAATGATGATGAAATTGATCTTTGCGGTGTTTTATTCATAGGATCACCCCAGATAAACTCAGAAAAGTTTTATGTTTCAAAGAGACTTGGTATGACTGTTGAAGCAATTGATCCTGACGGTGTAATAATCACAACTGAAGGATTCGGAAACAACCACATAGATTTTGCATCCCACCATGAAGAAGTCGGAAAAAGAGGATATCCTGTTGTGGGAATGTCATTCTGTGCAGTTCAGGGAGCTCTGGTTGTAGGCAATGAATATATGAAGAATATGGTCGACAACAACAAGTCAAAACAGGGTATTGAAAATGAAATCCTTGAAAACAACTGCCTCGCACCTGAAGATGCAGTAAGGGCAATGTCCATGTTAAAGACAGTTATGGCAGGAGAAGAAGTAAAGGAAGCTGAAAAGAAATGGAACAACAATGTGAAACTCAACAATATTGAGCTCATTGAAAAGGCTACAGGAAAGAAGATAGTTCTTGAACCTAACGAACAGTCTCTTGAAAAATCAAAGAAGAGAGCTGAAATTTACGAGAAGGAAGATAAATAACCGATGGAAAAACTTAAATATGTTTCCACTGAATCCTACCATGAAGGAATAGTCGTGGAGGTTACTGACGGAGCAGTCGCAATTGACTTCAAGGGAAGACTGGGTTATTTGAAACTGCCCAGAAGGATGGTCATTACAGACTGGCCGATAGAAGTGGGAATGGAAGTCGGATTTCTTATGAGTTATCCGGAAGTTTTAAGTGAAGAGATAAATGAAGAATACAGGGATGTAATTCTTAAGAATCAGGATTCTAAAACAAAGGAGTGAAACAAATGAATCTAACAACAGTTAAAGGGCTTCAGTCGGAGATTTTTGTTCCGATTACCCCTTCACCGGTATGGACACCGGTTACAAAAGAATTAAAAGATATGAAAGTGGCACTTGCATCAGCAGCAGGAGTACATTTAAAGACTGACCCGAGGTTTAACCTTGCAGGGGACTTCACATTCAGGACAATTCCTGGAGATGTGAAGGGTGACGAACTTATGGTTTCCCACGGCGGATACGACAACGGAGACGTAAATAAGGACATCAATGCCATGTTCCCCATAGAAAGACTTCAGGAACTTGCAGCAGAAGGTTTCATAAAGGAAGTTGCACCCATAAACTTCGGTTTCATGGGCGGCGGCGGAGACCAGCAGAAATTCCACGATGAAACAGGCCCTGAAATAGCAAGACAGTTAAGAGAAGAAAATGTCGATGCAGTTCTTTTAACCGCTGGCTGAGGAACCTGTCACAGGTCCGCTGTAATAGTACAGAGGGCTATCGAGGAATCGGGGATTCCTACAATAATAATAGCAGCACTTCCACCGGTTGTAAGACAGAACGGTACTCCGAGAGCCGTGGCTCCAAGAGTTCCCATGGGGGCAAATGCCGGAGAACCAAACAACAAGGAAATGCAGACAGGAATAGTAAAGGCTACACTTGAAGAACTGATAAAGATACCATCTGCGGGAAAAATTGTTCCGCTTCCCTTTGAATATGTGGCAAAGGTTTAATCTGAAAAATGAAAGAAGAAAAACTTGGAAGGCTGGTAATAAAGTCCTTTCATGTTGAAGATATGGTTTTTTCCCAAGTCCCTTCCTTTACGGAAGGGATTCTGGGAATTAATAAAAACATGGATATTACCAGTGATTTGATCTCGCGTTCTTCAGTTGAGATTGTAAAGCCCAGTGATCCCGACAGATATATCAATACCATAATGGATTTTATACCTGTGTCCGCCAAGGTTCTTGGAAGACTCGGAGAGGGGATTACACATACCTTCACAGGATTTTATGTGATGGTTACAGGCTGTGATGAAGATGGAAGACAGATGCATGAATTCGGATCTTCAGAAGGAATGCTCAGTAATGCGTTCATGAGAGAAAAAGCCGGAACTCCTGGTGTAAACGATATTATTATACATCTTGATATGGTAGTCAGAGGAGGTCTTCCCTACGAAAGAAAACTTCCTATGGCTATATTTAAAGAAGCCGACAATTATATTGACGGACTTCGGGCAATTCTTAAAAATCAGGAAGGTACATCCTTTGATGAACAGCACGAGTATTTTGATTTAAGAAGAGAAGGCGGCAAAAAAGTTGTAATCATAAAGCAGATAGCCGGGCAAGGAGCAATGTATGACAATATGTTCTTCCCATCAGAACCTTCGGGTGCCGACGGAATATCGATAATAGACATGGAGTCCATGCCACAGGTTCTGACACCCAATGAATACCGGGACGGTGCTTTAAGGGCTATGGTTTAGGAGGACTGACAATGGGGATAGGACCATCCACAAAGGAAACATCTCTCCACCATTTCAGGGATCCTCTCCTTGAAGTGGTGGCAGAAGATACAGATATAGATCTTCTGGGAATAATGTTTATAGGAACGCCCCAGGACAACAGGTTCAAGGACCTCGTAGGCCAGAGGGCTGCGGTGCTCGCCCAGGCTATGAGGTGCGACGGTGTCATACTGTCCTCCGATGGCTGGGGTAATTCCCACGTGGATTTTGCAAATACAATGGAAGAAATAGGGAAGAGGGAAATACCCCAGGTGGGTATTACCTTCAATGGAACTCAGGGGAAATTTGTAGTGACTAACAGATATATGGACACTGTAGTCGACACTTCAAAGAATCCTCAGGGTATCGAAAGTGAGGTTGTCGGGGAAAATACGACCTCATTACTCGATGCGAAAAAAGCTGTGGCGATATTGAAACTTAAAATGAGGAGGGTAAAAAAATGAAAGTAGCAAGAATTTTCAATGCTGTGGATTCCCATACGGCAGGTGAACCCACGAGGATTATTACAGGCGGCATCCCGTCCATTCCAGGAAAGACAATGCCGGAAAAAAAGCAGTACCTCGAGGAACACATGGACTGGATGAGAACCGCTGTAATGCATGAACCCAGGGGGCACAAGGAGATGTTTGGATCAATACTCACATCACCTACCAAAGAAGAGGCAGATTTTGGAATTATCTTCATGGACGGCGGGGGATATCTCAATATGTGCGGTCACGGTTCAATCGGAGCTGCGACAGTAGCTGTGGAGACAGGAATTGTAAAAGCTGAGGAACCTGTTACAAAAATCACCATGGAAGCACCAGCTGGAATAGTTAAGGCGGAAGTGGCAGTTGAAGACGGAAAGGCAAAATCCGTTACAATCACGAATGTCCCTGCATTTCTTTATAAAAAGGATGTCAAGATAACCACTCCTCTCATGGGAGAAGTGACTTTTGATATAGCATTCGGTGGATCATTCTTCGCAATAATAAAGGATAAGTACTTCGGATGTGAAATTGCACCTGAAAATACAGGAAAATTAATTGAAAAAGCTCTCGAATTAAGGGATACCATAAATAAGGAAATTGAAATTCAGCATCCTCTTCTTCCGCATATCAAGACCGTGGACCTCGTGGAAATTTACGGAAAGCCAACTGACCCGGAAGCTACTTATAAAAATGTGGTTATATTCGGCGAAGGCCAGGTGGACAGGTCTCCCTGCGGAACCGGAACTTCTGCAAAGATGGCCTCTCTAAAGACTAAAGGTGAGCTTGGAATGAATGAAGAATTTGTATATGAATCAATCCTCGGAACACTTTTCAGAGGAAGGCTTATAGGGGAAACCACTGTGGGAGAATACCCTGCTTTTATCCCGCAGATAACAGGAAGTGCATGGATAACTGGATTCAACCAGTTTGTGATAGATGAGACGGATCCCGTAAAATACGGATTCACACTTTAATAAAAGGAGTTCAAATAAAAATGACAACCACAATATTATTGACACTTCTCGGCTTAGCTGCATTTATTTTTCTTGTGGTAATGATACAAGACCTCAGGAAGTCTGAAACTATTATGGCTTCTGAACCAGGTTCTTATGCAGTTTCCGGAGGAATCGGTTTTCTTACAAACTTTCTCGACACGTTAGGGATCGGATCATTTGCACCGACTACTGCCCTTCTTAGAATCTTCAGACAGATAAATGACAGGGTTTTACCCGGTACACTGAATGTTTCATGTACAATTCCTGTAATAGCTGAAGCTTTCCTCTTTATAAAAGGTGTGGATGTTGAACCTGTGACTCTTGTGGGTATGCTTCTTTCCGCAACCATCGGATCCTATGTGGGAGCGGGCATAGTATCGAAGCTTCCTACCAAAAAAGTACAGCTTACCATGGGGATTGCGCTTATCGCGACTGCAATAATCATGCTTCTTCAAAGATTCGGAATGTTTCCTTCAGGCGGAACTGCAATAGGACTTTCCGGAGCAAAGCTTATATTTGCTATAGCAGCCAATTTCGTACTTGGAGCTCTTATGACAGCAGGTATAGGACTTTATGCACCATGTATGGCCCTCGTATATTTACTCGGTATGTCTGCGAAGGTTGCTTTCCCCATCATGATGGGTTCATGTGCATTCCTCATGCCGGTCGCTTCCATGAAGTTCATAAAGGAAGGGGCATATTCGAGAAAATCATCCCTTGCCATAATGATAGGTGGTATAATCGGTGTCTACATCGCATACAGCTTTGTAAAATCACTTGATCTTAACCTCCTTAATATCCTTGTCCTTGCAGTTGTTCTTTACACAGCAATCACTCTTTTAATGGCTGCTTTAAGACGCACACCCCAGGTTGTATTGGAAGAGGGAATTAAGGAAATCAAGTAATTCCAGAGGGATAAATTTTCATTCTGGAATATATGAATATATAATGAAAGGGCAGGATAAATTATTCTGCCCTTCATTTTCATAAGGTGAGTGATCAGAATGAAACCTAATATTTCGCAAAAACAGATACAGTCACAGAAACTGAATCTTTATCTGTCCCAGCGCATAAATCTTGACATCCTCTCCCGCGGCGGAGACGAAATGGTTGAATATTTAAAACGTGAGGCAGATGAGAATCCCCTTGTGGACTATGATTATTTCTACTCTGAACTTGGAAAACTTACAGGAAAAAAATCAATAGCGGGAAGCGGGGATTTCGGGACAATGGATTTTTCTTCAGAATCAGAAGAATCCTACACCGATTATCTTCTCAGTCAGATAAGAGTATTAAAAACAGATTCTCTCACCAGAAATATCGCAGAATATATTATCCTGAACCTCGATGAAAAGGGATATTTTTCGAGGGATTCTGCTGATAAAAGAGTACTTTCACATCCTCAGTTTGAAGAGTCACTGATGACTGTGAAGTCCCTCGAACCCTATGGCACTGGTGCTGAATCTCTTTCTGAGTGTATTCTTATACAGATTGATAAGTCAGAAGAATTTTCCGGGGACCTTATTTTAAAGGAAATAGTCAGAAACCACCTTGAAGATCTCGGAAGAGGAAATCACGATACAATAAAAAGAATCATCGGTGACAGAACTGTTTCAGATATTTACAACATCATCCGAAGTTTTGAACCCATACCATCTTCAGGATTCGGAGGGCGAAATACAGTCCAGTATATTGTCTACGATGCAGAAGTCATAATCAGTGATTCAGGGACCGAGGTAATAATGAATGATGATGTTTTTCCTGATATAAGAATAGGCAGTGAATACATGTCGCTTTTAAAAACAGGCGGACCTGAAGCAAGAATTCATCTCAAGCCATATTTTGACAGGATACGGTTTATTAAGGATGCAGTTTCGAAAAGAAAAATCACCATGAAAAAGGTAATTGAGGCTATTTCCCTGTCCCAGAAAGATTATCTTATGGGGAAATCCCGTTTTCCAGTACCTCTTCTCATGAAGGAAACAGCCAGGAAAACATCTTTTTCAGTTTCCACAGTTTCGAGGGCTGTAAAGCATAAATGGATAAAAATCAATAAAAAAAGCATTTCCCTTTCTTCACTTTATGCCGGAAGAACGTTACCCTATAAAGATGAAATCAGGGAAAATATCTTAAAGCTTATTACAGAAGAAGATAAATCCAGACCCCTGTCTGACCAGGAGATAATGGTCATTCTCAATAAACTTGAATTTGATATCAAACGACGTACAGTGCACAAATACAGACAGCAGATGAATATACCATCATCCGTTGACCGCAGGCTGTAAAAAGTGACCTGCAGAAAAGGAGGCAAATGAAAAGTGATACTGAAACTCCTGAAAAAATAAATGAAGAAACTGAAGACAGAAAGAAACTCCACCGAAAATACCTTGAAACAAATAAAGACAGACTGGAGAATCTTCTGCGAAAAAACAGGATTGTTCCTGAAATTTTCGATAAGGTTCAGGATGGAATATGCATATGTGATGAAAGAGGAAAAGTAATAATCTGGAATGAAGCATGTGAAAAGATTTATCATGTTCCTTCTTCGGAAATTCTGGGTAAAAATCTCAAAGTATTTTTTCCGGATGCTGTAAATCTTGAAATACTGAAAACCGAAAAAGCCGTAAAAGACTTAAGACATTCACCAAGACCCGGCACGGAAATAGTAATTTCTGCGATGCCCATTTACGATGATGACGGAATTCTTATAGGATGCCTAAGCACAGACCGCAGTATGAGCGATGTGGTCGAACTTTCGAGAAAACTCGATGAAGCTGCAAGGACTATCTACCTTCTGAAAAAAAGAATAGACAATTCATCCTACGGGAATTCTGATTTCTTTGTAGGCGAAGATGAAGTAATGGTAAGACAGATAGAAAAGGCAATAATTTCCGCTGAAACCGATGTACCGATACTCATTTTAGGAGAAACCGGTACGGGAAAAGAAGTGTTTGCAAGATTTATCCACGATAACAGTTCTCTTACAGGTAAATTTGTACCCATAAACTGCTCAGCCATACCGGATTCACTATTTGAAAGTGAATTTTTCGGATACACCAAGGGTGCTTTTACAGGAGCTGATTCCAAGGGAAAGGAAGGATATTTTGAACAGGCTGACAGCGGGACACTGTTTCTTGATGAAATAAGTGAAATGCCTTTAAGCCAGCAGTCCAAGCTCCTTAGAGTAATCCAGGAAGGAAAGGTAAGAAGGCTTGGTTCTGACAGGGAAATTCCGGTCAATGTAAGACTTATAAGTGCATCCAATATAGACCTTGAAGAACTGGTTGCCAAAAAAGAATTCAGAATGGATCTTTACTACAGGATAAAGGGAATTTCCATAACCATACCTCCCCTCAGAGAAAGGGATAAAGACATCGAAGAAATAATATTCTTTTTCTTTGAAAAAATGAAGGAACAATATCACAGGAAAATAGACAATATTTCACCTGAAGCCATGAAAATCCTTAAATCCCACAAATGGAGAGGAAATATGAGGGAAATGGAAAATGTAATGCGTCAGATTGTCGTAATGGCTGAGACCAATACAATCGGTGTAAAAGAAATTCCCCCTGAAATCTACCTGAAGGCAGTAAACGGAAGTCAGCACGAAAGTTCAAACGGTCTGGTTTCAAAAATTGAAAATTATGAAATCAACATCATAAGAGATTCCCTTGAAAGAAATTCAGGAAATATCTCAAGGACGGCCCAGGACTTAAAGCTGCCGAGAACCACTTTATACTCAAAACTTAAGAAATATGGAATGAATAACGATAACTGATTTTCGGAAATGCTATAAAACGGGTTGATAATATATATAAAAATTCAAAATATGATCATCATTTGTACATAACTATTACAACTTATTTAATTATATTAATATAATGAAAGATTTCTTATTATTTAATATCAGAAAGTTCATTCAAAACACCTGCAGGGAATAATTGTTATTCTTATAAATTATCAGGAAACTCAAGGAGTACAGAAACATGGAAAAAGCGGCACTGATTGAACTCAGAAAAGTCATGAATGAAAAGGCTGTGGATGTTCTTATAATACCTACAGACGATTACCATCAGAGTGAATATGTGGGGGAGTTTTTCAAAGCCAGGGCGTATGTCTCAGGATTTACCGGCTCTTACGGAACTCTTGTTGTGACACCTTCTGATGCGTTTCTCTGGACGGACGGAAGGTATTTCATCCAGGCGCAAAAGCAGCTGGAAGGAACAGGAATAAAACTTATGGAAATGGGTGAAAAAGATGTTCCTGAGATTGAAGATTATATTGCGGAGGTTTTGCCGGAAGGGGGCTTAATCGCCTTTGACGGAAGAGTAATGTCATTTGCAGAGGGAAAAAAATTCAGTGAAATTGCTGAAGATAAAAAGGGGAAGCTGATGACGGATACAGATTTTCCGGATCTTATCTGGGAAGACAGACCCACTCTTTCAAAAGAAAAGGCATTTTACCTTGAAGAAAAGTACACCGGTGAACTGACGGGCAGTAAACTTGAAAGAATTCGGAATGAAATGGCTAAATACGGAGCTGACGGCCATCTCATAGGTTCCCTCGACGACACAAACTGGATACTTAACATAAGGGGAAATGATATAAGATATTCCCCGATGGTTTTGTCCTATCTTTATATCGGAAAAGACTCTGCAGATGTTTTCATCGACGGATCCAAGCTTAATGATGAAATCAGAAAAAATCTTGAAGAGAATAATATTGAGGTTCATCCATACGATTCTGTCTATGAATTTATTTCAAAAATCAAAGGTGTTAAGAGTATACTGATTAATCCCGGAAAAATGAATTTCTCACTGGTAAATTCAATACCCCGTTCAGTGGAACTTATTGAAAGGGTAAATCCAAGTACTTTCTTTAAGGCAGTCAAAAATGAAACAGAGATAGAAAACATCAAAAAGGCTCATATTAAGGATGGAGTTGCCTGGGTCAAGTACATGTACTGGACAAAGAATAACATAGGTAGTATTCCTATGACAGAAATAAGCTCTGAAAATAAACTGGAAGAATTCCGTAAAGAACAGCCCGGGTACTTGTGGCCTTCTTTTGCTCCGATATGTGGCTACGGCCCCCATGGTGCCATAGTACATTACGAATCAACAGAAGAATCAGATGTCCCCCTAGAAGCGAAAGGGCTTCTGCTCAGTGATACAGGCGCAAATTACTATGAAGGATCAACTGACATCACAAGAACACTTGTACTTGGTGAAATTTCAGAAGAAGCGAGATTTCATTTTACACTTATTCTTAAAAGCAATCTCGCACTATCAATGGGTAAATTCATAAAGGGTGCTTCAGGTTTTACACTCGATATGCTTGCAAGAAAACCCCTTTGGGATAATAATCTCAATTTCAATCACGGAACAGGTCACGGTGTGGGATATCTTCTTAATATACACGAAGGCCCATCAGGGTTCAGGTATAAAATCGTTCCTACAAAAAATGAAGATTATCCCATTGAAGCAGGAATGATAATAACTGTTGAACCTGGTATATATATTGAAAATCAGTATGGTATAAGACTCGAAAATGAGGTTCTGGTTAAAAATGGGGTCAGGAATGAAT
This sequence comes from Clostridiaceae bacterium, assembly GCA_039809845.1. GTDB lineage: Bacteria > Bacillota > Clostridia > Clostridiales > Clostridiaceae > JG1575. Next base: position 14,600 of record JBDHVQ010000005.1, read on the forward strand.
ATGGTCAGTTCATGTATTTTGAACCGGTGACCCTCGTTCCGTTTGATATGGAAGGTGTGGATACATCACTTCTGACCTCTGAAGAGACTGAATACCTTAATACATACCACAGGAGAGTCTTTGATATGATTTCCCTATATCTTGAGGAAGATGAAAAATTATGGCTTGGAAAAATCACTGCACCACTCGGAGGAAAAAATTAAATGAGTGAAACCGTAAAAATTAAAAAGAAGAAACCCCTTGGCTTTTATATCTGTTCCCTTGCATTTACCTTTGAAAGATTTTCGTTTTATTCGGCAAAATGGCTCATAGCAGTATTTGTTGTGGCTACCGCTGCAAAAGGCGGGCTCGGGATAAGTACCGGTGAGGCGGCAATACTTACCTCCAATCTGGTCGCATTCACTTACTTTGCCCCTCTTATTGGGGGATATATATCTGACCACTGGATAGGTGCGAGATACCTTGTTCCTGTGGGTATGACTCTCATGGGAGCCGGATATCTGGTGGGATGGAAGGCAGAGAACGTCATGATGGTTCACCTCATGATAATACTCGTTTCCATAGGAACAGGCCTTTTCAAACCTCAGACCAACGCAATTACAGGAAGGCTTTTCCATAACCGGGAAGAACTCGACGGAGCATTTTCAGAACAGTATTCCTTTGTAAATGCGGGTTCATTCCTCGGAACAATACTTATAGGAACTATTGCACTTACAAAGGGTTACCGGTTCTGTTTCCTGATCTGTGCTATCATGATGTTTGCAGATGCGCTGATGTTCATCTACGGATGGAGATATCTTGGAGAAACCGGAAAAAAACCATTTAAATTCGATGAAAATAAGGAAAATATAGAAACTGAAGCTCAGATAACCAAGGCTGAAACAAAGCCTCTTACTTCAATTGAAAAAAAGAGAATAGCCGCAATTATTCTTATATCGCTCTTTTCTGTAATATTCTGGGTTTTCTGGTACCTTGCCTATATGCCTGTCTATTTTTATTGGGGTGGTGAAGGGGCCCATGCTAACTGGATGATAGGAAATTTTGAAATACCCACGTCATGGTTTGATTCCCTGAACGCCCTTGCATGTATTGTCCTGGGACCAATACTCGGAGCTTACTGGCTGAAAAGGTCCAAAAGACCCGGCGGAGACTGGAACATGTTCCAGAAGACTGCCCTTGGGATGCTTCTCCTTGGTTTATCCTATGTTGTATTTGCTATGGCTGATGTTACAAGGGGAACAGGAAAAGCTTCAATCTTATGGATTGTAGCCTTCGGAATTCTTCTGACACTCGGTGAAATGGTATTTTCACCCCTTGGAAACTCATTTGTGACAAAATTTGCTCCTCCAAAATTACTGTCCCTAATGATGGCCGTATGGACTTTTGCAATTTTCATAGCAGGAAAATCGTATGGAAATTTATATGGATTCACCCTTAAATTCCCGTTTGCTCCCGTTTACATAACAATTGCGGCAATCGCAATAGTAAGTGCAATTATACTCTGGATATTCAGCGGAAAGCTAAACGGTCTTGTAAAGGAAGATGTTTCCGATGAAGCGGTATAACTGACCAGTTTATCTGATACTTTAAACAGGAGGATTTATATGAATAAAGAAAGAATCGAAAAAATAACCCGACTTATGAAAGAAAGGGAAGTACCCCAAATTATAATAACCGATCCTGTTCCTCTCTTTTATATTCTGGGAAGATGGATTCATCCTGGTGAAAGAATGCTTGCTTTTTATCTTAAGGATAACGGAGAAAGCTGCCTTGTAATCAATGAACTCTTTCCGCAGGAAGAAGACCTTGGAACTGATCTCATCTGGTACAACGATACGGAAGATCCTGTAGCCATACTTTCAGAGCATATAGGAGAAGAAGATACTATCGGAATTGATAAAACCTGGCCTTCCCATTTCCTTTTAAGGCTTCAGGAAATATTCCCCGATAAAAAATATGTCAATTCTTCCAGAATCATAGATGATGTAAGACTCATAAAGGATGAAGAAGAACAGAAACTCATGATTGAATCTTCCCTCATAAACGATAAAGTTATGGAAGAATTTATTCCATGGGTAGTCAGGGGATTAAGTGAAAATGAAATGGCTGACAAAGTGAAGGAGATTTATAAAGAACACGGCATTACAAAACTTTCCTTTGACCCAATCATAGGTTATGGAAAAGGTGGAGCAGATCCGCACCACGGACCAGATGACTCCAAAGGCAAAAGAGGAGACAGCGTCGTCCTCGACATCGGAGGCTTTTATAAAAACTATGCTTCAGATATGACAAGGACTGTATTCATTGGGGAAGTAAGTGAAAAGGCGAAAGAAGTATATGACATAGTCCTCGAAGCCAATTTAAGAGCAATTGCCGCCGCAAAGCCCGGCAACAGAATGAAGGATGTTGATCTTGCGGCACGAAACTATATTGAAGAAAAAGGATACGGGAAATACTTCACCCACCGGACCGGACATAGTATCGGACTTGAAGACCATGAATACGGGGATGTATCTTCAGTCAACGAAGAGGTAATTAAACCCGGACAGTGTTTCTCAGTGGAACCGGGTATATACCTTCCTGAAGAGGGAATAGGAGTAAGGATAGAAGATCTTGTACTTATAACCGAAGATGGAGGTGAAGTACTGAATCATTTTACCAAAGACCTCATTGTAGTTCCGGAGGAATAATATGGAAATAAATGAAGGGAGAATAAAGTTCGGAGACTTCTCTACTTACTTCAGAACTGTAAATCCATACGGGAAAAAACTTCCGGTAATTTTTCTGCACGGGGGTCCTGGTTCCACACATAATTACTTTGAGTCCTTCGATGAACTCGCATTTAAGACTGACAGACCATTTGTTATGTACGATCAGATAGGCTGCGGTGAATCCTATACCGAAGGAGACCGGACTATATTCAACGGTCGGTTCTGGGCTGAAGAACTAATAAATCTAAGAGAAAAACTGGGACTTGATAAAGCCCATATACTTGGACAGTCCTGGGGTGGAATGCTGGCACTTCTTTATGAGGTAAACTATAAACCTCACGGCATTTCGAGCTATATACTGTCTTCAACCCTTCCTTCTGCACATCTATGGAAGGAAGAACAGTTGAGAAGAATAGACAGGATGCCATCAGGAATGAAGAAGGATATATACAGAGCTGTTGAAAAAGAAAACTTCAGTGATCCTGGATATCTGAAAGCGGTGGATTATTTTATGGACAGATACTGTGGTCCGGATATAAATGAAAACTCAGCTGCATACCTTAAAAGGCCAAAAATATCCGGAACAGAAGCATATCTCACAGGCTGGGGTCCCAATGAATTTACCCCTACCGGAACCCTTAAAGATTATGAAGTCACGGGAGAACTTGGGAATATTAAGGTTCCGTGTCTTGTAATGAGCGGACAGGAGGATCTTTCATCACCCTATATTTCAAAAACGATGGCAGACAATATTCCGACTTCACAATGGCATCTTTTCAGAAAGAGCCGCCACATGCCATTTATCGAAGAGATGGATGAATACCACAGAGTCCTCACAGAATGGCTCGATAATAACGACTGATTTATATACCCGCAGGTTTTCTGCGGGTATCATTATGCTTCAAAATATGAAAGTCTTGCTTCAACTGAAATATCTGCACTTACATATAGATAGGATAAAGCCCTTAAGGAAACTGACTCCACGAATGATATTCCCGAAGATATCTATAACTTCTGAAGAAGACTTGAAAGATATTTCATAATTAAAAACAACAGTTTTTCACAGTGTCACAGTTCCCTTGAATTACTAGATGCAAATATGGAATTCACAAACCTCATCCTAAAATATACCGTGAAATCAAATTCAACATCACTGCAAAACACGAGATAGTATACAGACAGCTTCCGCCGGAAACAAATGCTGGAATAATAATACAGGATATGGACATTCCAGGCCACGGTGAAGGTTATTCTGAACTGAAGGGGATTCCATTCATTCCATCAGTGGTTCCTGAAGCTCCTTTAATAACATACCCGAGCAGAACCACAAGAAAAGGAATCTTCACTGAAACAGAAAATAATCCCATTGAAGGTTCAAGACTTACAAAATCCCATTATTACTGCTACCCTGTAAAAGCAGGGGGATTTCTCGCCTGTATTTATTTCCACAGGGATCTTATGAGGCATGGGATAACACTCTGTAACCTCTTTTAAATGTCACCTGTATCAGAATGCAGAGGAAAAAAGCCTGACCTGATATATGTATACGGCGGAAGAAACGAAAACCTCAGTGACAACTCCTTCTGGTACGATGAAAAAAACGATATAGTGGTTGGATTTGTCCCGAGGAGTGAAGATATCGACTACTTCGGATACCTTAAGAAACTGGGTCACTCTTCATAACCCCGTAATGATAAGAAAGAAGACTCCCCAGACACGGAGCGATGGTAAGAATAAGACTTACCAACGGACTGGATATATTTCTATATGAAGATAACTATAAGGCTCGCGATAAAAGAAGGGAGAAAAGCCCATAAGACTCTTCACACCTTAAGAAAAAAATGAAGCCATGGAGATATTCATAAGAGGCATAAGGTTTACAAAAGGAACTACCCAGGAAAAGGAGATATCCGAATCTTTCTTTGCCAATCCCTTCGGTCCTGCCCAGAAGAAGGAAGAACAACCGAACTTGTTAAGGGGTATTTCACTGAACTTTTCAGAAAAAGTATTAAAACGGGATAAATATACACACAGCTCGGAGTGGAAAGAATGGAAAAGATGGTCTGAGGGAAGCTTCGATGGAGCTGTTCAGTCTTATATCAGAAAAGAAAACGTATTTTCCGCTTATAAATTATTACCCAGTTCTTCATTCAATGCATTGAATGAAGATACCGGGTTTTATACTCTGGGAATAAAGATACCAGGTAAATATCACAATAATCAAAAGAAAGAAATTAAAAATCCCTCAGTGATTTAACCTGATTTCCGTAATCATCAAAATTACTTTTACCGAGCCATTTCTCAAATCTTTGTCTGATCACAGGCCACTCCCTGTCAGTTATGGAGAACCAGCTTGTATCACGGTTCCTCCCCTTATAAATCATTGCCTGACGGAAAGTTCCTTCATAAGTAAATCCCAGTCTCAGTGCAGAATTTACTGAGGGCTTATTGAGACTGTCACATTTCCACTCATATCTTCTGTAACCAAGATTGTCAAAGACATAACGCATCAGAAGGTACTGGGCTTCGGTGGCTTTCCTTGTCTTTTTAAGAGAAGTAGAATAGACGATTCCTCCTATTTCTGTTACACGGTTTTTTTCATCTGTCCTCATGAGGGAAAATATACCGAGTGCTTTTCCGGAGTTGTTATCGGTTATTACAAGGTAATAGGGATCTTCAGAAACAATCATTTTATCAAAATATATCCTGAAATCGTCATTACTTTTAAATCTTTCGAAGGCCATGTATGTGAAATTCTCATCAGCTGAAGCGTCAGTGAAGACTGGGAAAAGGTCATCAAAGTGTTTTTCATCTATTCTTTCAACTGTAACTTCGTCCCCTGGGATAAAGGTTATCTCAGGTTTCCTTCCTCGTGTCACAACTGGAACTTTGTCTCCCACCGGCTGTCCGAATCTGTTTATTATCATCGGTTTACCTCTCAATTCAATATTTCTTTCCGCTTAATTATATATTTTATTTCACTCTCAAAAAAGTCAGCATTCAGAACTTCCGAATTCATTTGTAATTCTATTTTATTAAATCAACAATACAGCTAATTTCTGTTTATTTTTTATTTAATATTGCCATATAAAAATTATTTTAGTCATAAAATTAATAATATATCTTAAATACAGGAAATTTAAGGTAAAATGGGTATTGTGTAAAGAATTTAAGATAATACAATCTTACACTGAATTTATGTTTGAAGGAGAATGAATACTAATGAAAAAGGAAATAAAGGATTATATTCTTTGTATTTCAGGAGGTATAATTTATGCTTTCGGAATCAGTTTTTTTGTTTTTCCCATGGGACTTTTCATCGGAAACATTACTGGAATAGCACAGATAATAAATGATATAGTACGGTCTCTAACTCACACTGAAGGTATATCAACGGGCATAATATTACTTTTTCTCAACCTTCCGCTGATGTTTCTTTCCTATCGTGTAATAAACCGGAAATTTTTTATAAAAACAGTCATAACCGTCATAGCACAGTCAGTTGCAATGGCCTCCTTCCCGGTAATTGACAAACCCCTTTTTAATGATCCGCTGACCCTTTGTATCATAGGAGGAGTCATTGCAGGTTTCGGATCCGGTTTTTCTTTAAGGCACGGTGGCTGCGGAGGAGGACTGGATATATTAGGAGTCTATATTTCTCTCAAGAAAAAAAATTTCAGTGTAGGAAAAGTCTCTCTTTTTGTAAGTTTTGCAGTATTCCTGTTTGCCATTATGAAATACAATGTCCAGATTTTTGCTTACAGTATTATCTTTACTCTGATATACACGTTCGTACTGGACAATTCACACTTTCAGAATGTAAAAATAGCATCTCTTATAGTCACTAAAAAACCTGAAATAGGAAGATATATCAACAATACAGTCAAAAGGGGAATAACTGTCTGGAAGGGAAAAGGTGTTTATTCGGAAAATGAAAACTATATTATTCTTGCAGTTCTCAATAAGTACGAATTTTTAAACCTTAAAAAAATTCTTGAGAAAATGGATCCTGAAATATTTATGATTGATTGGGGCGGAACCAATGTTACGGGTAATTTCAAGACACAGCTCTTCGACTGATTTTTATTTCAAGGAATAAATATATCTACATACAAATGCCAATAAACCCAAGTGTAAAAATATTTTAAAATATGTTATTGTATTGGGCACATATTCTATGTATAATAATCAGGTGAGAAAGAGCTCATGAAACACCCGGATGAGTGTAACCTCAAATGGGATAAAAAGAGCTGTTAAGTCAGTAATCACAAGCTTCGAAGACTGATTTGACCGCAGAAAGAAATTCAAGAGGAGGTAATAAAATGAAATCATACTTAGCTAAACCCGGAGAAGTAGAGAGAAAATGGTATGTGGTTGATGCTGCAGGTAAACCTCTTGGTAGAGTGGCAAGCCAGGTAGCTTCGGTCTTAAGAGGAAAGAACAAGCCTGAATTCACTCCCAATGTGGACACAGGTGACTTTGTCATCATAATCAACGCAGAAAAAGTTGTTCTTACAGGTAAGAAGATGGATCAGAAGATGTTAAGACATCATTCACTCTATCCAGGCGGATTAAAGGAGACTCCCTACAAGGTAGTTATCGAAAAGAAACCTGAAACTGCATTCCACGAAGCTGTAAGAAGAATGCTCCCCACAGGACACTTAGGAAGCAAAATGCTTACAAAGCTCAAGGTTTACAGAGGAGCTGAGCATCCGCATGCTGCACAGAACCCAGAAGTTTTAGAATTAAAATACTAGAAGGAGGTAATATTAAATGGCAAAAACTCAGTATTCTGCAACAGGCAGAAGGAAAAAGTCCGTCGCCAGGGTTAGAATTATCCCGGGAGAAGGAAGAGTTGTAATCAATAAGAGAGAATTTGAAAATTACTTCCCTCTTGAAACAACAAGACTCATCGTTAACCAGCCAATGGAACTTGTCGGCAAGACAGGCACATTTGACATCCTCGTCAACGTTCACGGTGGTGGTGTGACAGGTCAGGCAGGAGCAATAAGACATGGTATTGCAAGGGCACTTGTTAAATTCGATGAAAATTTAAAGGGACAGATAAAAAGAGCCGGATTCCTTACCAGAGATTCAAGGATGAAGGAAAGAAAAAAATACGGTCTCAAAAAAGCGAGAAAGTCTTCACAGTTCTCAAAGAGATAGTTTTATACAAAAAGACTCCGGTTTATCCGGGGTTTTTTATTTTTCATCAAATTTTTAAGTATTTTACCTATAAAAAAAGCCTGCAGGAAATGCCTGCAGGCGAGGTTAAATATTCATGAGGTGTTTATTGGAGGGTTGAAAATTACTTCTTGTACTTCATATCTTCAGGAAGGGTATTTCCTGTGGTAGCTTCGGAAGATTCATTCATCGGAACATAGGTTTCGGGATTTACTTCCTGATTCACCGTATTTTCCTCTTCTTCCTTTTTTTCTTCAGCTATCTTCCTGTCGGATTCACTCTCGGGAACCATTTCTGAACCAGGAGTATAAAGTTCCTGGTCTGCCTTTCAGAACTTTTCATCCTTTGACTGGTTAAATTCCTTGCTTATATTCTTATCTTCAGTATTTGGATTCTTTTCATTTATATTGCTCTTATCCACATCAGTCGGGATATGTCCTTCAAAATCCCTTGGAATTGTTGTTCCATCGGGTTTTATTCCTGTGGGAAGAACTTCTTCACCGGCAGAATTTATTTCTTTTTCATTGTCTTTATTCTTGTTTTCCTTCATCGATGCCTGGTTCTTTTCGTCGGTTTCCGGTCTCTTTAAATTTTCCTTATCCTGTTTCATTATCTGAAACCTCCTTTTTATGAGGGTTACTGACCCTCAGATGATTTTTGAAGTTCTCTGAATCAAGTTTATGTATCAAATATAAACCAACCTGAACCTTAATTTTATATCTGAAACCATATTTCACAGAATCTATACTACATATTAATACTGTTTAAGAATTGGACAGAGTTTTTCAGAAACCAAAGACAAATTGAGTGAATAAAAAACATAAGTTTCTTAAGTTAACAGGAATATTACACTGACATTACCAGGAGTGAATAGGAGTCTGATAGGATAGTTCATGGAATACATATAAAATTTTCGGAGGGTTATAATGGGAAAAAGATCTTTTGTCAAAAGGGTGGCTTCATCACTCCTTCTTCTAACGATGTTATTCGGTATCCAGGCTTCTGCTTCTTCTTCAAATTCTTCATCTGCTTCAAATAAGAGTATTGCAGGTGAGAAGTCTTCAAACGCATCTTCGTCTGCCTCTTCAAATGCAACTGATGCATCTGAAAAATCAGAAGGTACAGTTCTTCTTCCGAGGGATCAGGAATGGAAATATAACGATGAAGGTAAGGATTTAGGACAGGAATTCATAAATCCTGAATATGATTCTTCTTCATGGAAGAAGGGAAAGGCTCCACTTGGATTCGGAAATGCATTCTCTGAAACAGATCCTACACTTCCCCTTGCAACTGAAGTTTCCTTCGGACCTGATGAAAACAACAAGTACATGACCACATACGCAGTGACAGAATTCGATGTATCCTCTCTTAAGGACTTCAAGACATTTGAATGCTACATTCATGTGGATGACGGTGCCGTAGTATATATCAACGGAAAGGAAGCATTCAGAAAAGGTATTGATGACAAGGAAGAAGTTAAATTCGATACTCCTGCAAAGTTTTCCTCAAAGGAAGAAACATTCAACCTTCCTGTCGATGTCCTTAAAGAAGGAAAAAATACTGTTGCAGTTGAAATACACCAGGACGGCGGGGATTCTTCTGACTTATGGTTTGAAATGGGTATAACCGGAAAAACTGAAGAAGCAAAGGTTACTGACTGGACTACAACACCTGTTCCCAATCCTGAAGTCAAGGCAGACAAGGTTTCGAGGGTAGTTGTAACATTCCACGGTGATACAAAGACTTCAAAGGGCTTTACATGGTACACAAACCAGGGTTCAGCAGGTTCAGATGTTGAAATAATAGAAAAGACTGAAGAAAAGGACCCGAAATTTGATTCCGCTATGAAATTCAAGGGTGAATTCAAAAAGTCCACCAATGCCCCCGAATATGTGATGCACAAGGCTGTAGCAGATGGTCTTGAAGCAGGTAAAGAATACATGTACAGGGTTGGGGATGCAGAAATCGGACTCTGGTCTGAAGTAGGTGAATTCAGAACTGCGGATAATGACGGGAAGTTCACTTTCATAGATCTTGCAGATCCACAGGCCAAGACTGAAGTTGAAGCAGAACTTTCTGCATCGACTATGGAAATCTCACAGGAAACTGCTGGCGACCACGACTTCATGATGATAAACGGAGATGTGGTCGATACTGGTGCCAATGAAGACCAGTGGGGATGGGTCCTCGATGCTGCAGACAATACTGCATTATCCACTACCCTTATGGCAGCTGCTGGAAACCACGATGAAGACCCAGAGAGTTTCATAGAACACTTCAATCTTAAAGTAGCAGAAGGATCAGATACAAAGACAGGTGCATATTATTCCTACGACTACGAAAATGCACATTTTGTGGTTCTGAACAACAACGAAGATTCAAAGGAATACAGGGACTTTACACCGCAGCAGATAGAATGGCTTAAAAAGGATGTGGCTGAAGCGAAGAAAAACCCTGAAATCCAGTGGGTGATAGCAGTTACACATAAAGGACCCTATACAACTTCAAACCATGCGACAGATGAAGACATAAAGGATGAAAACGGAGTAAGGACATTCCTTCCGGAACTTATGACAGAACTTGGGGTGGATCTGGTATTACAGGGACACGACCATATATATGCAAGAACTCTTCCTATAAAGAACGGGGAAGCCGCTCCTGCAACCGCGGAAGAGATGGAACTCGACGGACAGAAGATATCATATGATGTCAATCCTGAAGGAACTGTATACATGATACCTGCAACTGCAGGACCAAAAGTATACTATAAGAACCCCAAGATGGATGAAGCATTCTATGCACTCTTTGCAAAGGCAGATGAAAACAGTGCAGCAGTTTATGGTCCGGATCCATCAGACCCTAAAAGACCTGCAAGAAGCAACATCCAGACCTTTGTAAAATTCTCCGTTGACGGCAACAAACTTTCTGCAGTCGTATATGAAATAGACAGGAAGAAGGGCGGAGACCCATATGTTATCGATACTTTCGGTATAATAAAGAAATAGTAGCAGGCATAACTAACAGACATAATATAAGATGTATTATTCCTTTCACATCCTGCATGAATCTCCATCTAATATAAAAATTCACATCACTATTATGCAGCATATGCGAGTCGGTAAAAATTCAGAATATACAGGATGGGTAAATTATGGCCCCGGGTTTTCCCGGGGCATTATCTATGTTAAGAATATGATTCTTACTTAACATAGAATTAACATTATAAAATAAATGAATTAATAAAATAATATGATGTGCATGGTAACAATAAAATTTATTATATGTTATAATTGCGTAATGTTAAATCTAAGTAAATTAAGTTGGGAGTGATAAATTATGTTTACAGTATTTAATTT